>JAFKFM010000010.1:300000-514544 GCA_017308135.1 Alphaproteobacteria bacterium | reverse complement strand
ATCACGACCCGGCCATTGGCCTGGATCGAGCCGAAGATCATCGACGGGTCGGGGCCGATGACGCGGTTCAGCGCCAGCGAACTGCTATCCGGCTGGATGAAGCGGACGATATTGCCCGCCCCGATCGAGAAGCTCTGCCAGTCGATCGACAGCGTCGAACTGTTCTGGTTGATGGTGAGCTGATTGGCGCTCGTCTGCGAAATCGTGCCCGAGCCGCCGACCACATTGCCGCCGGTCGGCAGCGCCTGCGACTTGGCTTGATCGGCGGGCAGCACCGCGAAGGGCAGACCCAAAGCCGCCGCCCCCAAACCCCAGCGACGGAAACGCCCCCAGCGCGCGCGGCGGCGATAAGCCGCGCGCCTCAAACCGCTGGTTTGGGTTTCCGTCATCGTTACGCCAAGCCCCTGTTTCTCGGGCAATCCGCAGATTTTCTCGATCCTTGCGGCTTCCGGAATAAGATTTACCTATATGTCGGGATTTGTATAGGACTTTAACGAACTCGCTTCGGTCATATTTTAATAATAAAAAACAGTATGTTGGGAGAATTTTTATGAGCGGGGTAGCGTCGAATCCCCGGCTCCCAAAGCACGCTGCATCAGAACGGAATCGACCCAGCGCCCGAATTTGAAGCCTGCGGACTGAAAAACCCCGGCAGGGCGGAATCCCGACCGTCGATGCAGACCGATCGACCCGGCATTCGCGCTGTCGCCGATAACCGCGATCATCTGGCGCCAGGGTCCCGCCTCGCAACGCGCGATCAGGGCGGTCAACAGCGCCGAACCGATCCCCTGCCCGCCGAGGCCCGGCGCCACATAGACCGAATCTTCGACCGTATGGCGATAGGCCGGTCGCGGCCGATAGGCCGTCGCGTAGCAATAGCCGACGACGCGCCCATCGCGGATCGCCACGAGATAGGGCAAGCCCAGCGCCAGCACATTCGCGCGCCGCTGGGCGAGTTCGTCGATCGAAGGCGGTACTTCCTCGAACGACGCCACGCCGTTCAAAACATGATGCGCGTAGATCGCCGCGATCGCGGGAAGATCGTCCGTGCCTGCGTCGCGTATTTCCAAACTTGTCATCGCCGCATGCTCCGCAAAATCGGCCCCGACGCCGATATCGGCGCGCAAACGTCCGTCGAGTTCGGCCAGGGCCGCCCGTTGCCGCAAATAGGAATGGGGCGACGCGGCGAAATAGAGTCCGGCTTCGAACAGCCAGCCGAAGGGCGTCTGGGACTTCGTCATGCCCCAATCTGGCAAGAGCCATTTCATAAAAGAAGATTTGTTTCGTTATGCGGATCATGAGAATTTCTTTGTTATGAAACGCCTCGACCTCGACCTGCTGCGCAGCTTCGCCATCGTCATCGAGCGCGGCAGCTTCACCGCCGCCGCCGAGCGGATGGGCTTGACCCAGCCCGCGATCAGTTTGCAGATCCGCCAGCTTGAAAAGCGCTTGGGCGTCACGCTGATCGAACGCGTCGGCCGCAGGGCCCAACCGACCGCGGCAGGTGCGGAGTTGCTCGCGCACGCGCCGCGCATCGAAACCGCGGTCGACGACGCGCTCGACGCGGTCGCGCGCCACGGCCAAGGTACGATGGGGCGCGTGCGCATCGGCACGGGCGCTACGGCGTGCATCTTTCTGCTGCCGCCATTGCTGGGCGCGTTGCGGCGCAAATTCCCGTCGCTGGAAATCACCGTCGCCACCGGCAACGCTGCCGATATCGTGAAGGCCGTGGAGGACAATCTTCTCGACATCGCGTTGACGACGCTGCCGGTCGCGGGCCGCATGCTCGACATCGTGCCGGTGCTGAAGGACGAGATCGTGGCGGCGGCCCCCAAGGGTTTCCCGCTGCCCGCGCGCGCCAGCGCATCGGCCCTCGCCAAACTGCCCATGTTGCTTTACGAACCCGGCGGCAACACCCGCCGCCTGATCGACACGTGGTTCGCGCGCGAAAAGGTGAAGTTCGATCCCGTGCTTTCGCTGGGAAGCACCGAAGCGATCAAGGCGATGGCACAGGAAGGCCTGGGCTGCGCGGTGCTGCCGGCGATGGCGCTGCGCGCACCGCGCGCGGGCGAATTCGTGACACGGCCTTTGTCGCCGCGCCTTTCGCGCACGCTCGCGGTCGTCATGCGGCGCGACAAGCGCCTCACGCGCGGCCTGAAAGCCGTGCGCGATGCGTTGCTGGCGCTCAAATCCCGTTAGAACGCCCAGCAGGCGCAGCCGAGCGCGCCCCAGAAGCTTTTCGCGTCGTCCGCCGGAACGGCCCCGAACGCCGAGGCATGGGCATGGCCGTGCACGCCGCAGGCATTGGCGCAGCCGCAGGCTTGCGTGCGCGCAACTTCACCCGGCGTGGCGCGATAGGACGCACGCTTCTGATAGCCGCCGAACTCACGCACCGGCGACCAATCGGGCATCGGCGGCGGTAGAACGGGCGCGAGATCGGCGAAATCGCCGTCGCCATGCACGGGCTTGCCGCCGAGCAGCGTGAGCACCGACACGATTCCCGCGATCTCGTCCTCGGGTACGGCGAAATAATCGGCGGAGAGCACGGCGAGGTCCGCGAGTTGCCCGACCTTGATCTGGCCCTTCTTGCCCTGCTCGTTCGAGAACCAGGTATTCGCTTGCGTCCAGAGCCGCAGCGCCGTGGCGCGGTCCAAGCGATTGGCGGGCGGATAAAGCCGCAGACCGCCGACCGTGCGCCCGGTCGTGAGCCACGACAGCGAGACCCACGGGTTATAGGACGCGACGCGCGTCGCGTCGGTACCCGCACCGACATTGATACCTTTCGCGAGCATCTTGGCGATCGGCGGCGTGGCTTCGGCTTTCGCCGCACCATAACGCTCGACGAAATATTCGCCTTGATAGGCCATGCGATGCTGAACCGCGATGCCTCCGCCCAACGCGGCGATACGGTCCATGTTGCGATCGTCGATCGTTTCGGCGTGATCGAAGAACCAATGCAAGCCGTCGAACGGCACATTTTTCGCCACACGTTCGAATACGTCGAGCGCGCGGGTGATCGTCTCGTTATAGGTCGCGTGCAGACGCCACGGCCAGCGATTGCGCGCGAGCAGGCCGACGACCGCTTCCAGATCGCCTTCCATATTCACGGGCATGTCCGGCCGTTCGACGCGGAAATCCTCGAAATCGGCGGCGCTGTAAACCAGCATCTCGCCCGCCCCGTTATGGCGATAGAGATCGTCGCCGTCGCCGGGCTTCACGATTTTCGACCAGCCGTCGAAATCGGCAAGTTCGCCCTTCGGCTTCTGGGTGAACAGGTTATAGGCGATGCGTAAGGTGAGCGCGTTCTCGCGATGCAGTTCCTCGACGATCTTGTAATCGTCGGGATAGTTCTGGAACCCGCCGCCCGCATCGATCACGCCGGTCACGCCCAAGCGATTCATTTCGCGCATGAAATGCCGGGTCGAGTTCTTCTGGTACTCGGCCGGCAGTTTCGGCCCCTTGGCGAGCGTCGCGTAGAGGATCGTCGCGTTGGGTTTGGCGAGCAGCAGACCCGTGGGATTGCCCTTCGCGTCGCGCACGATCTCCCCGCCCGGCGGGTTGGGCGTATCCTTGTCGTAGCCGACGGCGCGCAACGCCGCCCCGTTGAGCAGCGCGCGGTCGTAGAGATGCAGGATGAAAACCGGCGTATCGGGTGCCGCCGCGTTCAACTCGTCGATCGTCGGCAGACGCTTCTCGGCGAATTGATGCTCGACGAAGCCGCCGACGACGCGGATCCATTGCGGGGCCGGCGTCACCTGCGCCTGGCGCTTCAGCATGCGCATCGCTTCGGCGAGCGAGGCAACGCCGTCCCAGCGCAGCTCCATGTTGTAGTTGAGCCCGCCGCGGATCACATGCATGTGGCTGTCGATCAGCCCGGGGATCGCGCGCCGCCCGCCCAGATCGATCGTCTTGGTCTTCGGCCCCGCCAGTGCCATCGCTTCGCGCGCCGCACCGACGAAGGCGAAGCGCCCATCCTTGATCGCGACGGCTCCAGGATCGGGATTGGCGGCGTCGAGCGTGGCGAAGCGGCCGTTATGCAGGATCAGATCGACGGTCATGCTCAACGCGCGGCGACCGGCGGCAGCGTCTCGTGCTTATCCTTGGCGCGCTGCGGCGCTTTGTGAACCATCGTATAGGCGTAATCGACACCCATGCCGTAGCCGCCGGAATGTTCCTTCACGATCGCCATGACGGCATCGTAGGTGGCGCGGTTCGCCCAGTCGCGCTGCCATTCGAGCAGCACCTGCTGCCAGGTCACCGGCACGACGCCGACTTGGATCATGCGCTGCATGGCGTAGTCATGCGCTTCCTTCGACGTGCCGCCCGACGCGTCGGCGACCATATAGATCTCGTAACCGCCTTCCAGCATCGCCGACAGCGCGAAGGTCGTGTTGCACACCTCCGTCCACAGCCCGGCGACGACGACCTTCTTGCGCCCATTCGCCTTCAGCGCATCGCGGACCTTCTGGTCGTCCCAGGAATTCATCGACGTGCGCTCTAGAAGCTTGGCGTCGGGGGCCGCATCGAGGATTTCCGGATAGGTGTAGCCGGAGAAAGCTTGCGTTTCGACCGTCGTCAGAATCGTCGATACGCCGAACACGCGCGCGGACTTCACCAGCGCCACGACATTGTTCTTCATCAACTGGCGGTCCATCGACGTCACGCCGAACGCCATCTGCGGCTGATGGTCGATGACGATGAGTTGGGAATTCTTCGACGTCAGAAGTTCGAGTTTCGGATCGGCCATGGCGCTGTCCTTTGGAAGGGGGGATTCGATCGGAGCGGCATTGAAGCGGCACAGTCCGGTCGCGGTCAACCGCTGCCATGAATTTCGGCGGGGCGCCCCCGAAATGATCTAATTCGACAGGCCGGAACGCCTCGACTAACGTCGATGCGACATGACCGACGCCCCAGACGCTTTGAGCTGGTCCACCGCCGCGATCCGCGCGTTGCCCGCCTATCGCCAGCCGCAGACCTTCCACGATTTCGAAAATCCCGGCACGCGGCCGCGCCTTCTGCATCTTAACGAGAACCCGTATCCGCCTTCGCCCATGGCGATGGCGGCGGCGATCGAGGCGATGCACGACGTCAACCGCTATCCCGATATCGGCGGACGCAAGCTCGCCGAGGCGGTGGGCAAGCATTTTGGCGTCGATCCGTCGCTGGTCATTCTGGGCTGCGGCAGCGACGAGCTGATCCATTTCACCACCGTCATCGCGCTGGAAACCGGCGACGAAGCGGTCGTCCCCGCCCCGAGCTTCCCGCGCTACGCGCTGTCGGCCAAGCTCGCCGCCGCCAAGCCGGTGCGCGCGCGCATCGACAAGAACGGCGCTTGCGACGTCGACGCCACGCTGCGTTCGATCGGCAACCGCACGAAGCTGGTCGTCGCCTGCACGCCCAACCCGCCGTCGGGCGGCATGATGACCGAAGAAGCGCTGAAAGCGCTGATCGATGGCGTGCCCGAAAACGTGTTGCTGCTGCTCGACGAGGCCTATGCCGAGTTCGGCCATCATGCGGGCGGGCCCGACGCGCTGAAGCTGCTGCGCAAGCGCAAAGGCCCGTGGATTTCGACGCGGACGTTCTCCAAGGCCTATGGCCTCGCGGCGATGCGCGTCGGCTACGCGATTTGCGGCGACGCGACCGTGGCCGAAGCCTTGCGCCGCTGCCGTCTGCAATACAACGTGCCCACGCCCAGCCAAGCGGCGGCGGTCGCGGCCCTCGCCGATCAAGCGCATCTCAAAGCCTCGCTCGACAAGATCGCGGTCGAACGCAAGCGGCTGACCGAAGGACTTGTGGCGCTCGGTCTGAAGACGTGGCCGTCCACCGGCAATTTCGTGTCGATCACGTTGAACGGCCCGTCCGCGCCGATGATGACGGCGTTGGCGAAGGAAGGAATCCTGGTCCGCGATTGGCGCGATCCGGATTACATGAACGAGCTGCGCATCGGTGTGGGCACGGCGGAAGATACGGACGCCGTGCTCGCTGCCCTCGCCCGCTTGCTGAATGGTGGGGCATGAGCGCACCACGCGGTTCCGCGATCCTCGCCGCCCTCAAAACGGCCGGTATCGAGTTCGTCGTCGCTTTGCCCGATATCGTGACGAGCGACGGGCTGCTCTGGCCGCTCGCGCGCCAGAACGACATCCGCCTGGTGCGCATCTGCAAGGAAGACGAAGGCATCGGCATTTGCGCGGGCCTTGGCTTCGCCGGCAAGCGCTCGATCCTGATGATGCAGCAGACCGGGCTGATGGATTCCGTCAACGCGCTGCGCGCCGTCGGCGTCGAATACGAACAGCCGATCGCGATGCTCGTGGGATTGCAAGGCAAGGAACCCGGCGTGTTGCCGTCCAAATCCGGCAAGGTCTCGGTCAGCGCGATCGAGCCAATTTTGGATGCGCTGGGTGTCGATCACGTGTTGATCGAAACGCAAGAAGACGAAGCCAAGATCGCGCCGGCTTTCGAGCGCGCCTTCCAGAATTCGCGGCCGGTTTGCGTGCTGATCGGCACATCGCCGCTCGCCGACGGAGCCGCGCCATGATGCGCCGCGACGAATGCCTTGCCCTTTTGGCCAAGCGCGTACGCGACGAAGCGATCGTCGCGACCTATCAGGCCGCATTCGATTGGATGCGCCTCGCGCCGCGCGATTTGAACTACGTGTCGATCGGCGCGATGGGCATCGCATCCTCGCACGGCCTCGGTCTCGCCTTGGGACGGCCGGACAAGCGCGTGATCGTGCTCGATGGCGACGGCAGCTTGATGATGAATCTGGGCTCGCTCGCCACCGTGGCGGACGCGAACCCGAAGAATTTCGTGCATCTCGTTTGCGTCAACGGCGTTTACGAGGCGAATGGCAGCCATCCGTTGCCCTCGGCCGCGAAGGTCGATTTCGCCGCGATCGCCAAGGGGGCCGGGATCGCCAATACCGGCACGATCGAAACGCTGGCCGAATTCGAGGCCGAACTCGATACGATCGTCGCCGGCGAAGGACCGATCTTCCGCGCGCTGAAAGTCACCGCCGGTGCCCCCAGCAAGCAGGACTACGCCTTCATCCACGGCGCCGAAACGCGCCAACGCTTCAAGGCGGCGTTCACGCGCTAGCGGTCGCCTTCGCTTCGTCCAGCAGCCATTTACGGAACGCCGCGATCTTCGGCTTGTCCAGCATGCGCGCCGGGCACACGAAGTAATAGTCGTAGCCGCTGGGCACGCTGATCTCGAAGGGCTTCACCAAGCGCCCGGCCTTTAGATCGTCGATCACCAATGGCCCGCGCCCCAGCGCCACGCCAAGACCTTCGATGGCACCCTGGATCGACATATTCGATTGGCCGAAACGGCGGCCCTTCGACAAATCGATTCCGGTCACGCCCGCCGCGTCCAGCCATGTCGCCCAGCCGGGCTCGCGCCCGCCCAGGCGCAGAATGTCGTCGTGCAACAACGGTACGCGCGCGAGATCGGCGGGTTTGCGCAACGCCTTGGGCCCTTGCATCAACTTTGGCGCGCAGACGGGGAACATCTCCTCGCCCAGGATCTTCTCGACATGCAGGCCGGGGTAGTGGCCGAGGCCGTAGCGGATCGCGACATCGGCCTCGTTCGCCGAGAAATCCGCCATCTGGCCGGAAGTGGCGATCTCAAGCTCGATCTGCGGATGAAGTTCGTCGAAGCGGATCAGCCGTGGGAACAGCCATTTGACCGCGAAGCCCGCCAGCGTCGACACGACCAAACGCGGCCCCGTATCGGCGCGCGTGAGTTCGCGGATCGTGCGCGCGACGATGCCCAGCCCCTCGCGGACGGAGACGGCCAGCGCCTCCCCCTTCACGGTCAGGACAATTCGCCGCGGCTCGCGGTGGAACAGTTCGAAGCCGAGATGATCTTCGAGGCCGTGCACTTGGTGGCTGATGGCGCTTTGCGTCAGGCCAAGCTCTTCCGCCGCCAGCGTAAAGCTCTTGAGCCGGGCCGCCGCTTCGAACGCGCGGAGTGCTGCGATGGGCGGCAAATGAAGCAAGGGGGAGCCGGACATGAATAACACTCAATTGTAGACAGGGGGAATCCGCGAGATAGTCTTACGGATTGGGTATGCAAGAAGCATCCCACATGAACGATTTCGATGGAAGAGCCCCGATGGCCTACGCGAAAGTCAACACGATCTCCCGCGACGACATCCCCGTGATCGACGCCGCCGCCCTGGTTAGCGACGATCCGGCCGTGATCGCCGAAACCGGCAAGGCGATGCGCGAGGCGGCCGAACGGATCGGTTTCTTCTACGTTTCCAATCACGGTGTGCCGCAGGAAATCGTCGACGGCGCCTTCGCCGCCAGCAAGGCGTTTTTCGCGCAGGACGAAGCGACCAAGCGCACCGCGCAGATCAACGAACGCCATCGCGGCTTTCTGGCCGTCGGTCAGGCGAAAATGTATGCCGGCGCCAAGATCGACCTAAAGGAAAGCTTCCTTTGGGGCCTCGAACTCGACGAGAAGGACCCGGACGTCGCCGCCGGCAAGCCGTTGATGGGGCCGAACAACTGGCCGGCGGCACCCGCGCATTTGCGCCAAGCCTTCTACGATTATTATCTCGGCATCTGCGCCTGCGGGCAGCGCTTGCTGAAGGGCCTGGCGTCGAGCCTCGGCCGCGATCCCAAATTCTTCGAAAGCGCCTTCGCCAAGCCCTTGGCGCGCGGCTCGGCGATCTACTACCCGCCCCAGCCGCCGGATATGGGCGAGTTGCAGTTCGGCGTGGCGCCGCACACCGATTACGGCGGATTGACGCTGCTGGCCCAGGACATGGTCGGCGGGTTGCAGGTGCTGGCTGCCGACGGGCGCTGGGTGACCGCGCACCCGATCCCCGGCACGCTGGTCATCAACGTCGGCGACCTTATGCATCGCTGGACGAACGGGCGCTTCTCGTCGAACCCCCATCGCGTGGTGAACGCGTCGGGCCGCGAGCGCTATTCGATCGCCGTGTTCTTCGACCCGCATCCCGACACGGTGGTCGATCCGCGCGATCTGCTCGACGACAAGGATCAGGCGAAATACCCGGCGATCACTTGCGGCGAGTACATCGTCCAGCGCTTCGACAAGGCGTTCAAGTACCGCCAGGGCGCGTCCTGAGCCACGTCTCCACCCATTCGGCGTAGGAGCGTTCGCAGCGCAGGATCCAGTTGTCGCCGTCGCGCGACAGCAGCACGGAGATTTCGCCCAGGCGCGTCCGCCCGGCGAAATCTTCCGGCAGCTTGGCGAAGTCGAGCGCGATCCCTTGCGCCCAAATATTTTCTTTTATTTCAAATGATTGATAGGCGTCGCTCAAGTCGATTGAGAGCGTTCTATCGGGCGCTTTTCCGGCGATCAGCCATTGATCGGGCGCCACCGGAATGGCGCCGGGACCGGGCTTGGCACCCAGCACGAGGGTCAAGACCTCAGACACGCTGGCGCCCTCCGCTGAGGTCATAGAAAGCGGGTTTGACCACAATCGCCCCCGCATCGCCGCCCGGCAGCGACACCGAAACGGTTTGGCCCATCAATGCGCGGCCGTTCTCGAGCAATCCCATCGCGAGCGACCGGCCCAACGCGCCGCTATGGCACGACGCGGTGACATAGCCCCGCCCCCTGGCCTCGCCGCCGTCGCGCAGGATCGCCGCCCCTTCGGGCAACACGAAATCCGGATCGCGCGACAGCAGCCCGACCAGCTGCGGGCGCGGCGCCGTATCCGCGCGGTCGCGTAACAATGCCGCCTTGCCGATGAAGTCCGGCTTGGCGGCGTGAACGGCAAAGCCAAGGCCCAGGTCGTCGGGCCCGGCGATCCCGTCGCCTTCGTGGCCGACCGAGATGAAGCCTTTCTCGATGCGCAGCACGTGATTGGCCTCCGACCCCACCGGCACGGCCCCCACTGCGATCATCCGATCCCACAAGGCGGGGGCTGCCGAATTCGGCAGCAAGATCTCGAACGACAATTCGCCGGTGAAGCCCGCGCGCGCGATCAAGCAGCGCCGGCCGAACAGCTCGATTTCCGCCATCCCCATAAAGCCGAGGTCGCGCGGCGGCGCGATCCCCGCCTTCGCCAAAGCCGCGCGCGCCTGCGGACCGCAGACGACGATATCGGCCCATTGTTCGGTCACCGGCACGACATGTACCTGCAAATCGGGGCGCAGGATTTGGCGGCAATATTCGAAGCGCTGCAAACACGCATCGGCATTGCCGGTCGTGGTGGTGACGAAATAGCGTTCGGGCGACAGGCGGAACACGATCCCGTCATCGAACAGGCGGCCGTCTTCGTGAAGCTGGAGCGCATAGCGCCCGCGCCCCGGCGCCAAATCCGATAGCCGCGTCGCATAGACGAAATCGAGGAACGCGGCGGCGTCGGGGCCGATCACCTCGAACTTGCCGAGCGGCGAGGAATCGTAGACGCCGACCGCATTGCGTACGGCGAAGCATTCGCGCGCGCACGCGGCGTCGAGATTTTCGCCGTTCTGCGGGTAATAGCCGGGCCGGCGCCAATTGGCGCCGCTTTCATACATCACGGCACCCGCCTGCGTGTGCCACGCGGTCAGCGTGGTCGTCCGCGACGGCTTCAGCAGCTTGCCCACGGGCTCGGCCAAGGCCGCGAACTCGGTCGGCACGAAAGGCGGGCGGAAGGTCGTGGTGCCGACCAGATCGGGCGTCACACCCTTCTCGCGCGCCAGAATGTCGAGCGCGTTCATGTTCGACAGGCGCCCCTGGTCCGGCGCCATGCCCAATGTGGTGTAGCGCTTCAACAGCTCGACGCCGTCATAGCCTTCGCGCGCGGCGAGGCGCGCATCGGCGGCGGTAACGTCGGCGCCGAAATCGACGAAAGCCTTGCCGCCCGCCTCGGGCGCTTCCCAGCGCGCCAGCAGATGATCCTGCGGCAAGTCGATGCGCGTTTCCGCGCCATCATGCGCGCCGTCGGGCAAGAACGCCGCGAATTCGCGCGCATAGCGCAATTTGCCGCCCGCGTGGCTGTGCAGATGAACAAGCGGCGTGAACCCGCCCGCCATCGCGATCACGTCGCAGTCAATATCGCGCGCGCCCGATCCGTCGAGCTTCGCGACACGTGCACCTCTTACGGGACAACCGAGCGCGGCGACGACTGCTTCGCCGTCGCGCAGATCGATCACCGCCGGCACGGCGATGCCCATTTCGGTCAACTCGCGCGCGTGGCGATGGCCGCTATTGTTGTTGGTAAACACGACGACGGAATTCCCCGCCGCCACGCCGTGGTCGCGCGCGTAGCGCCGTACGGCGGAGAGCAGCATCACCCCCGGCCGATCGTTGTCGCGGAAGATCATCGGCCGTTCGACCGTGCCGGTCGCGAGGATCGCTTTCGCGGCGCGGATCTTCCAGGTCCGCGCCTCGATCGCGGCGTTCGGGTTGCGCTCGACCGCGACGAACAACCCGCCCTCGTGGCGCGCGATCACCAGCGTATTGCGCAGCACGGTGACGCCCGAAATCTCGGGCACGTCGCCGTCGTCGATCAGCCAGACGCGCCCTCCCGCTTGCGCCGCTTCGCGCGCAGCTTGCTGGCCCGCGATCCCGCCGCCGACGACCAGCGTTTCGCAATGGGCGTAGCGCTTCTCGACGCGCATCGGCGTTGTGTCGATCGGCAGCTTGCCGATCCCGGCCATGCGCTGGATCATCGGCTCGAAAATCGGCCAGAACCGCCCGCCCGGCCCCATAAAGGTCTTGTAGTAGAACCCCGCCGGCAGCAGCGCGCCGAAGCGATCGGCCAATGCGCCAAAATCGAAATCGACCGACGGCCAGCAATTCAACGGCCAGACTTCAAGCCCGGCTTCGACGCGCAAACTCGTCGCCAGCGCGTTGCCCTTCGCTGTGCCGACATGGGCGTTGGGCTCGTGGCGGCCGTAACCGACGATGCCGCGCGGCCGATGATATTTGAAACTCCGCGCGACGATTTGAACACCGGATGCGAGCAACGCGGCCGCCAGCGGCTCGCCGCGACGCCCGTTTAACGGGCGGCCGCCGAATTCGAACTCGACTACTTCGCCCGGCGGAATCGGTTTGAGGCGATAACCGCTCATGACGCGAACTCGTTGGTCGCGGTGTTGCGCGCGAGCTTCAGCCAATGGCGGCAGCCATGTTTATGCCACCAGAGTTCCTCCACCGGCCCCTTCGTGTTGTCGCGTAAATAGATCTCGCGGGGCGTGGTTTCGCCTAGGCACACGAACTCCGCTTGTTCGCGCGGGCCGCAATTCGGACAAGGGACCAGGCGCATGATCGTCAGTCCCTGTTCGAGGCGCCGGCGGTTTCGTAAAGCGGCCTTCCGCGATCGAACCGCGACAAGGTGAAACCGCCGATCAGATCGCTGGGCGTATCTTTGGCGATCAAATCGGCGAACTCGCGGCCCGCCGTCGGGATCGCCTTGAACCCGCCCGAGCCCCAGCCGATATCGAGATAAAGCCCGTCGATCGGCGTTTTCGACACGATGGGCGACGTGTCGTGGCACAGATCGATCGCGCCCGCCCATTGGCGCAACATGCGCACGCGGCCCAGGATCGGAAACAACTCGATCAGATGCGCGGTCACGCGTTCGATCGTCGTGAAATCGCCGCGCTGTACGTAAGACGGTACGGGGTCCGACCCGCCGCCGATCACCAATTCGCCCTTGTCGCTTTGGCAGAGATAGACCTGCGCGGGCGAGTTGACGATGCAGGATAGGATCGGCTTCAACGGCTCGGACACGAACGCCTGTAACGGCACGGTCTCGATGGGCAAGCGCAAGCCCGCCGTCGCGGCCAGCACGCTTGCATGGCCCGACACGGCCA
This sequence comes from Alphaproteobacteria bacterium, assembly GCA_017308135.1. Lineage (NCBI taxonomy): Bacteria > Pseudomonadati > Pseudomonadota > Alphaproteobacteria > Alphaproteobacteria bacterium. The sequence goes on along the minus strand of JAFKFM010000010.1, from coordinate 501,762 downwards.
GCGCCACTTTATCGGCCGCGATGAAGCCGCGCGCCGTTTCCACGCCCGAAACCTTGCCGCCCATGCGCGCGATCGAGCGCACTTCGCAGTTCTGGACGATATTGACGCCCAGCGCGCTCGCCGCGCGCGCGTAGCCCCAGGCGACGGCGTCGTGGCGCGCGATCCCCGCGGTCGGATGCCAGGTCGCGGCGAGAACCGGCAAGCGCTTCTCGCCGTCGAGATCGAGGATGGGCACGCGCCGCTTGGCTTCGGCGGGCGACACGATATCGAACGGCACGCCCGCCAGACGCAGCGTCGATTGGCGGCGCTTTACGTCGCGCAATTTCGCCCAGGTTTGGATCAGGTCGAGCTGACCGCGCTCGGAAAACATCACGTTGTAGCCGAGCACGCCCGAAAGCTCGCGCCACAGCTTCAAGCCTTCGGCATGAAAGCGGATCGATTCCTCGCGCAGATAATTTGCGCGGATCGTAACGGTGTTGCGCCCCGTATTGCCGCCGCCGAGCCAGCCTTTGTCCAGCACCAGCACGTCGCGCAGACCATGTCGCGCGGCGAGGTTATAGGCGGTGGCGAGGCCATGCCCGCCCGCCCCGACGATGATCGCGTCGTAACGGTCCTTCAACGGCCGTTCCTGCCAAGCGCGCTCGGCGGAGCCCGGCCCCCGGAACGCGTGTCGCAATAGATCGGCGAAGGAATAAGCGCCCATGCCGGTCAGTGTGCACAAGCGGGCGGCGTATCGCCATACGGCCGTTCTCATCGCGCGATGACCGCGACTCATGACACGCACCGAATACCTTGACGCGCCGCGTATGCCGTCTACTCTCGCCTCGAGGTTTCCGTCGCCAATCAAAAGAGGAGAAAAACGATGAATCGCCGCGATCTCGCCCGCGTGCTCGGCACGGGCGTCGTCGGTGCCGCCGCCTTGACCGTCGCCGGTCAGCAGGCCCAGGCCCAAGCCCCCGCCGCCGCGGGCGGTAAGTCCCGCCTGCACCAGATCCTGGAGCGCGGCACGATGCGCGTCGGTACGACCGGCGACTTCAACCCGATGAGCTTCCGCGACACGTCGACGAACTCGTATCAGGGCTTCGACGTCGAAGCGATGACCCAGCTCGCGACCGATAGCGGCGTGCGCGTCGAATGGGTGCAGACCGAGTGGGCGCAGATCGTCGCCGGCATCGGCGCCAACCGCTTCGACATCTTCTCGGGCGCGTCGGTCACCATGCCGCGCGCGCGCGGTGCGGCGTTCACCCTGCCCTATTTCGAGTTCAGCTCGATCCCGGTCGTCGCGAAATCGGCCGCCGCCAAGTTCAGCACCTGGGAATCGATCAACGCCGAAGGCGTGCGCGTCGCCATCTCGATGGGCACCGCGTTCGAAGACCAAGCCAAGGCGCATTTCCCCAAGGCGCGCCTCGTCTCGGTTCAGGCCCCGGCGACCGGCTTCCAGGAAGTGCTGGCCGGCCGCGCGGATTTGACACTCACCAGCAACGTCGAAGCCTCGTCGCTGATCCGCCGCTTCGACGCGCTGACCCTGCTGCCCGCCAGCGTCGAGCCGCGCAACCGCCGTCCCGCCGCGTTCATGATGGCGCAGGACGATCCCATTTGGCTGAACTACGTCAACACCTGGGTCACGCTGAAGATGCGCGAAGGTTTCTTCGAAAGGCTGGAGAACAAGTGGCTGCCCAAGGCCTAAGCTCCAATCAAAATCCGAGTTGGGGGAAAGCGCTGGCGGTTTCGGCCGCGGCGCTTTCTCTTTCGGGCTGCGCGCAGAATTCCTATAACTGGGGCTGGTACGTCGTTTCGCCGTTCGATCCGCGCGGCCTCAAGAATATCGCCTTCCTCGCCGAAGGCCTGATCGCCACGATCGGGATATCGCTCGTCGCGATCGTCATTTCGGTCGTGCTGGGGGCGGCTTTGGCCATCGCCGGCATGTCGCGGCACCGGGCGCTGCGCCTGTTCAATCGCGGCTATGTCGAAGCCTTCCGCGCCGTGCCGATCCTGGTGCTGCTGCTCTGGGTCTATTACGGCCTGCCGGTCGTGGCGGGCATCCAGTTTTCGGTGATCGTCGCGGGCATCGCCACGCTGGCGATTTCGGACTCGGCGTTCGAGGCGGAGATTTTCCGCGCCGGCATCCAATCGGTACCCAAGGGCCAGACGGAAGCCGCGTTCAGCGTCGGCCTTTCGCGCTGGCAGACGATGCGCTTAATCGTGCTGCCGCAGGCGATCCGCAAGATCCTGCCGGCGCTGGGCAACCAATTCGTCTATGTGCTGAAGATGAGCTCGCTCATCTCCGTCGTCGGGTTCCAGGAACTCACACGGCGCGCGCAGGAATTGGTGCTGATCGAGTACCGGCCGCTCGAGATCTACACGATGCTGGTACTCGAGTATCTCGTGCTGATCCTGGTCGTGTCGTGGCTGGTGCGGCGCTTGGAAGCGCGGATGGCCGCCGAAACGCGCTAATCGGAATTGCGGAAGCGCTCGAATTCCTCGAACAGATCTTCGGCCCCCAGGGCGATGAATTCCTCGCCCGCCGCGCGCGTGGCCAACGCGGAATCGGAGATCACGCGGCCGTCGGGGAAGCGGCGGCGATAATCGGCCGCCTCGTAGTAATTGTCGCCCGCATGTTCCAGCAGATCGTTGCGCCCATGCGAGGGCGGCGGCGGCAATTGGAATTCCTGGATCGCCTCGGGCCACGCGGCCTGGGTGATCGCGATTTCCGACGGCGTGCCGTGGAAGCCTTCGCTCGCCCCGTAAAGCGCCTTGCGGCGCGCATCGACGCGCGGCAGCTCCCACCAGCTTTTCAGCTTGCAGCGCACCCGCACATCCTTGTCGCGGCCGGTCATAGACAACTCAGCGAAGAATTCTTGAAACGCGGCGCGCACCGGCGCCACGTTGCCGCCATGGCCGTTCAGGAAATAGATGCGCTCGAACCCCGTGCGCGACAGCGAGGCAATGTAGTCGCGCACCACGGCCATCAAGGTCGAAGGGCGCAGCGACATCGATCCCGGAAAGTCGAGATGGAATTGCGACATTCCCACCTGGATCGTCGGCGCCACCAGCACGCCCCTATCGGCACCCATCTTGCGGGCGATCGCTTCAGGGCACAGATGGTCGGTACCGATCAAGCCTTCGGGCCCGTGCTGCTCGGTCGAACCGATCGGCACCACGATGCCCTTCGAGCGGGACAGATAGTCCCGCACCTTGTGCCATGTCTGGAGTTCGAGGCGCATTCCGTCAGTCTACCTCAAACATGCTCCCAATCGTCGAGCTTGTCGGTGTTGGGCGGCGAAAAGCCAAGTACGTCGCCTTGCGTGGTCACGCCCAAACCGTTGAGCAGGCGATTGGAATAATTGAAATAGGCGCAAACCTGATTGGCCTCGAAAATCTCGGCGTCGCTCGCCCCGGCGGTGCGCGCCGCGACGATATCGCTCTCGGCCATGGTCTGCGGTTCGAGCGTCAGTTTGCGCACATAGCGCAACAGCGCCAGTTCCTTACCGTCGAACATCTTCTCCGGCTGCACGGCGACGAAGGCTTTATAGATCTTCTGCGCCTTCGCCTCGTCCTTCAACAGACGCGTCAATCCGGCGAAGTGATGTGCGACCGAGTAATCGCATTTATTGGCGAGGCTCGTATAGACGCCGAGGCACTCGAGGAACCAGACCGGCAGCGTGTTGCCCGTATGGTGCAACACGCTTTTGTACAGCGCGCTATGCCCTTCCATCGTGTGCGGGCGCAGCGAGTGGACCTTCATCACGTTGTCGATCTTGCCGCCCGGGCCCTTCACGCGGTCGTAGAGCTCGCGCAGATAGCCGGTCGACTCGTCGTATTGCAGCATTTGGATCCACGCCGTCATCGTCCACTCCGTCGTTTGTTAGAACCAGTGCCGGAATCGCAGCGGATCATAAGGCCGCAAATCGAGTCCGGGATCGCGATCTTCGATCAAAGCCGCCACGATCTTCGCGGTGATCGCGGCCAGCGTCGTGCCCAGATGCGCATGCCCGAAAGCGAAGATCGCCTTGGGGCTGGCGGGCGATCGGCCCAGCACGGGCAAGCCATCGGGCAAAGACGGGCGAAAGCCCATCCAATAGGTCGCATCGTTCGCGTTCAAGCCCGGCAACAATGCTTTGGCATTGCCGATCAGCCTTTCGGCGCGGCGCATATCGGGCGCGGCATCGAGCCCCGCGAACTCGACCGTGCCCGCCAGGCGAAGCCCCGTGTTCATCGAGGTGACGGCGTATTTGCCCTCCCCGTCGATCATCTGTGCTGGCAGTTCGACGCCCGGCGACGGCAAATGCGCGTGATAGCCGCGTTCGACATCCAGCGGCACGCGGGCCCCCAGCTTGGTCGCCAGGGTTTGCGAATGCGCACCCAGCGCCAGCACGAATTGTTTGGCGTGGAACAGGCCGTTTTCGGTCACCAGCGCGATCCCGTTGCTGATCGGCGCCACGTCGACGATCTTCGCACGCTCGATCCGCCCGCCTTTGGCCAGGAACGCGGCAGCGAGCCCGTCGCACAGCGCACCCGGATCGGCGAAGTGCCCGGCGCCGGGCGCGTAGACCGCGTGACGGTAGCTTTCCGACAGCATCGGCGCAAAGCGGCGCAACGAAGCCGCGTCGAATTCCTCCAGCGTCACGCCACGCCGGCGGCGAAACGCGTGCGCGGCTTCAGCCCCGTCCCGGCTCGCTTGGCTCGTATAAACGTAAAGCAGGCCTTGGGCGCGGATCAGGTGATCGACCTGTGCCTCGGCCGCGAATTCGCGCCAATCGGCCATCGAGGTCAACGTCAGCGCCGCCAGCGCCTTCGACATATCTTCCGCGCGCCGCGCCGACATCGCGAAGCGCAGCAGCCAGGGCAACAAGGCGGGCAGATAGCCGGGGCGGATCGCCAGCGGCGACAAAGGATCGGTCAGCATCGACGGCACGGCGCGCAATGTGGACCAAGTTGCCAACGGCGACACCCAGCCCGGCGTGATCCCGCCCGCATTGCCCCAGGAGGTGCCGCGCCCCGGCGTTGGGTCGAACAGTGCGACCTCGTGCCCGCGCGCGGCCAGGGCGAAGGCGCAGGAAAGCCCGACCACGCCGCCGCCGGCGACCGCGATCGCCGCCCTGCCTGCGCTCATCGGTGCTTGCCCATCCGCGTTTCCAGCCGCGCAAAGGCCAGCGACAGCGACCAGCACAGCAGGAAATAGAGCACCGCGATGATGATCCAAGTTTCGAACAGGCGCGTGGTCGTCGCCGCGACTTCGTTGCCCAGGAACGTCAGATCCTGGATCGAGATCAGCGACACGATCGACGTGTCCTTGACCAGCGAGATGAACTGCCCCGCGAGAGGGGGCAGCGTGCGCTGGATCGCCTGCGGCAGCACGACGAGGCGCAGCGTTTGCACGCGCGTCAACGCCATGGCCTTGGCCGCGTCCCATTGACCGCGTTCGATCGATTGCACGCCGCCGCGCACGATCTCGGTGACGTAGGCGCCTTCGAACAGCGCCATGCACAGGATCGCCGACAGGATGGCCGGCAGCAATCGCGCGGGACCGAACAGCATTTCGATCGTCGCGATCGTGGCGGGCGACGCGTTGCGCAACGCCACGTCGATGCCGATCAGCGGGACGATCTGGCTGGTCAGGAAGAAATAGACGACGAAGACGAACACGAGTGGGGGCATATTGCGCACCAGCTCGACATAGGATCCGGCGACCAGCCGGAAGAACAGCGATTGCGAGATGCGCGCAAGGCCCATCACCGCGCCGATGATCGCCGCCCCGATCGCCGACCAGATGGCGATACGGATGGTCGTCCATAGGCCGATCAGGATCAGATTGGGGACCCAAGCTTCCTTCGCTTCGTCGTAGCGCAGGATGAAGGGCCAGACCCGCGACCAATTCCAATTGTAGTTAAGGACCGTGTTCGCGCGCCAAATCAGATAGGCGCACGCGGCCGCCACCACGGCCAGAATGACCGCGTCGAGAAGACGAAAGCGCCGCCGGTTTTCGACCGGCGGCGCCATGGTGGCGGTATTCGAACTCACTGGGCCTGCTGGTCGCGCCAATCGCGCGCCTTGAACCAATAGGCCTGACGTTCGGCGAGCCAGCCATCGATCGTCCGGCTTTGGATCCAGTTGTTGAGGAAGTTGAGCGAGTCCGGATCGCCCTTGCGCACGGCCATCGCGTCGGCCTGGCCGACCAGCGGCTCGGCGAAGGGACGGAACAGCGCGTTCGGATTGTCGAGCACGGCGAAGGCCGGCTTCGGCACGGTGCTGATCCAGGCATGCGCGCGATCGTTCGTGACTTCGAGCAGCGCCGGCGCGTCGTCATCGAACAGACGCAAGGTCGCGTTCGGGAACAGGCGCTGCGCGGTCGTCGCGGCCGAGGTGCCGCGGCGGGCCGACAGCGTGACGTTCGGCTTGTTGAAATCGGCGATCGTCTTGAAGCCGTCGGCCAGCTTCTTACTGGCGACGACGTCCACGCCCGTCGCCGAATAGGGCGACGTGAAGTTGACGGTCAGGTTGCGCGCCGGGGTGATCGTCATGCCGCCGATGATGAAATCGAACTGGCCGGCGATCAGCGCGGGGATGATGCCGTCCCACGCGGTCGGCACGAGTTCGAGCTTCACGCCCATATCCTCGGCCAGCTTCTTGGAGACATCGACTTCGTAGCCGATCAGATCGCCCGATTTCGAACGGAACGCCCACGGCACGAAGGTCGAGAGGCCGACGCGCAGCGCGCCGCGCTTCTTGATCTCCTCGATGGCGCTGGTCGCGGACAACGCCGCGCGCGCGTCCTGCGCTTTGGACGCCACCGGCGCCATCACCGCCGCGACGGCGATCGCCGTCAGGGCCAATTTCCTCAATCCGAACATGCTCCCCTCCTTTTGTGGGACATGGTTTTCCGTCTCAACTTTTGAGACGGGCTTCGAGAATCCGCACCGCCTGCGACATCGCGACGGTGACGGCGAGATAAAGACCGGCGACGACCAGCCAGATTTCGAACGTCATGAACGTATCGGCGATGACGTTGCGCCCTTCGTTGGTCAGGTCGAACACCGCGATGACCGACACGATCGCCGAATGCTTCACGAGCGAGACGCCAAGCCCCGTCAGCGGCGGCAGCACGATGCGCAATGCTTGGGGCAGCACGACGAAGCGATAGATCTGCGCGGGGCGTAAGCCCATCGCGCGCGCGGCTTCCCATTGCCCCTTGGCGACGGCTTCGATGCCGGCGCGGAAGATCTCCGCGGCGAAGGCGCCTTCGAACACGGCGAGACACAGCACGCCCGTCCAGTAGCGATCGATGCCCAGGATCGGCGACAGGATGAAATAGAAGATGTAGAGCTGCACCAGCAGCGGCGTGTTGCGGATCGCTTCGATATAGACTCGCGACAGGCCTTCGCCGGCGATCGAGTTCGAACGGCGCAACACCGCGACGATCAAGCCGATGACGACGGTCAGCAGCAGTGCCAAAGCACTGATCTGCAGCGTGACGATCATCCCCTTCAGCAAGGGGCCGAGCCAGATCTCGCCGTCGATTTCGCGATAGAGATAGCGGGGAACGCGCGACCACTGCCAATTATAGCCCATGCTTTGGGCGCCGCGCACCGCGACCCACAGCACGAAAGCGGCGAACAACAGGAACTGCGCCGTCTCGCCCACGCGCCGCCACGGGAACGCGTCGCGCGGCTTGGCGATGGCCCCGCTCATCGCGCCGCCTCGCTGTTCCGTCCGGCCGTTTGTTCCGTGCCGCTCAAATCGCGCCCCCCGACAGCCATCACAGTGAAACTAAAACGCCTTTCCGGCAACCGCTTCGCGCGGGTTTTCCCAGCAATTCTCTCGCCACAAAACCGGCTCATGCGGTCATCGCCGCCCCTCATGGCGCGCCGTATCGCGCTTGCCCGTGTGACGGCAACGGCACATGCTGTGCAAGCCAAATAAACTCCTGCAGCGATTAAAAGCATTTGAACGGAGGCGACGGCGATGAAGGCACGATTTCTCTCGGCGGTAATCCTGGCTGCGGGTTTCTGCGCGCCGATCGCCGACGCGGCCGAACTGCGCATGGGCATGGCGGCGGAGGCGACCTATGTCGATCCGCACGCCCAAGCCATCGGCCCGAACTTCGAGTTGATGCTGCATATCTTCGACACGCTGGCGCGCGTCGGGCCGAACGAGGAGATCCTGCCCGGCATCGCCCAATCCTGGCGCATCGTCGAACCGCCGAATCTTTGGGAGTTCAAGCTCCGCCCGGGATTGAAGTTCCACGACGGCGCGCCGTTGACCGCGCATGACGTGAAATTCTCGATCGAACGCGCCCCCAACGTTCCCGGCGCGCCCTCGACCTATAGCCGGAACTTGCGCAACGTCGATGCGGTCGAGGTCGTCGACGATCTGACCTTGCGCGTGCGCACCAAGCGGCCCGGCCTGTTGCTGCCCGCCAATCTCGCCCAGATCGCGATCGTCGATCGGCGCATCGGCATGGACGCGACGACGCAAAGCTTCGCCACCGGCAAGTCGGCGAATGGCACCGGTCCGTATCGCTTCGTCGAGTTCGTGCCGGGCGAGCGCGTAACGCTCGAGGCCAATCCCGCCTGGGCGGACGGCAAGCCGCGTTGGGATCGCGTGACTCTGCGCTTGCTGCGCAGTCCGGCCGCGCGCCTTGCCGCATTGCTGACCGGTGCGGTCGACGTGATCAACGACGTGCCGCCCGGCGATATCGAAAAGCTGCAACGCGAGGAACGCGTGGCGCTGTCCAACGGGCTGTCGAACCGCGTGATCTTTTGGGCGATGGACGTGGCGCGCGAAACCTCGCCCTTCGTCACGGGCAAGGATGGCGGCGCGATCGCCAATCCGATGCGCGATCCGCGCGTGCGCGAAGCGATGGCGCTGGCGGTCGATCGCCCGGCGATCGTTTCGCGGTTGATGGAAGGGGCGGCCGTCGAGGCGAGCCAGATCCCGCTCGAAGGCCATCCGGGCTTCCTTGGCGATCTCAAGAATCCCGCCTCCGATCTCGCCAAAGCGCGCGCGCTTATGGCGGCGGCGGGCGTCGCGAACGGTTTCCGCCTCGCGATCCACACGACCAACGGGCGCTATCTCAACGACACGCGCCAAGCGCAGACGATCGCGCAGATGCTGGCGCGGATCGGGATCGAAGCGAGCGTGCAGCCCACCCATATCGGCACGTATTTCAATCAGGCGCGGAACAAGGAATTCTCGTTCCTGATCGTCGGCTGGGGCCACACCTCGACCGATCCGCTGCTGGTGATGCGCGAGACGTTCCATTCGACCGCCGCCAACAACTACGGCAGCTGGATCGATCCGGTATCCGACAAGCTGCTCGACGACGCCGACGTGGAACTCGATCAAGTCAAGCGCGGCCAAATGCTCGCCGAAGTCACGCGCCGCGCGGCGGCGGCGAACGTGATCCTGCCGTCGCATTACCAAGTGAATTACTGGGCGACGCGCAAGGATCTGCGCTACGTGCCGCGCCGCGACGAAGCGACCGTGGCCGAAAGCGTGGTGCCGCGTTAGGCGAGATATTCCGCCTCGCTGAAATCGCGCGCGAGGCGATAAACGTAATCGCCGCGCGTGACCAGCGTGTTGGCGCGGCGGACCATGATCAGCCCGTCATGCGGGGCGGTCAGTTCGGCCGCCGCGCGCTCGATTTCGCCGATCGGATGGATGCGCGCCACGGGCTGGCCTTTCGTCACGCGCGCGCCCAAGCCCACCAAAGGCTCGAACAAACCGTCGAGCGGGGCCATGACCAGCGATCCCGCCCCCGTCGGTGTGATCAGCTTCGTGTCGTGGAAACGCGCGCGCGGCGGCGCTTCCTTCAGCACGCCGAAGTGATGCAGCAGGCGCATCAGGCCTTCGCGGCCGATGGCGAGGGCGTCGATATCGATCGACGCCGCGCCCGGGAATTCGGTTGCGACCATCGGAATGCCCATCCGGTCGCATTGCGCGGACATCGACCGGCTATCCGACGTCGCCATCGCGCAAACCGTGTAAGGCAAGCCGAAAGCGCGCGCGCCGTCGAGCTTGCGCTTGCGCAACGCCGCATCGCCGCCGCCGTGCAGGTAGACGCTGGGCACATACATACCCGTCGTGCCGCCCGAATGCAGATCGGCGGCGGCGTTCGTCATCGGCAGGACGACGCTGGTCAGGTAATGCGCGATCGCCGAGGTCGGCCCGCCGTCGGCCTCGCCCGGAAAGGCGCGGTTGAGATTGCCTTGATCGAGCGGCGAGACGCGCGAGGCCGCCATCACGGCCGGGAAATTCAACGCGGGCAGCACGATCAACCGGCCCGTGATGCGCGCAGGGTCGAGATTGCGGATCAGATCGTGCAACAGGATCTGACCTTCGTATTCGTCGCCATGCGTGCCCGATGTCAGCAGCATCGTCGGGCCTTCGCCATTGGCAATCACCGCCAACGGAATGGGGAGAATACCGAAGGCGTAGCGATCGTCCGAATGGACGAGGCGCAGAAAGCCGAGCTGCTTGCCCTTGCCGGCGTAGTCGATATCCGTCGTCAACCGCGTGCGCGCCTGGGTCATTCACCCCTCCCCGTCGAGGCGCCTACGATGACATTTCGTAAGCCGGCCGTTCAGTCTTTTTTGCGTGCGGCGCCATGAGTTTGCTTGATCCTTGGATGAACCCAAACCGGCTTGCGCCGCCGCCGATCCAAGCGCCTATACTTTGGCACGCGGAGTGCACGCACATGTATGTTCATCCACGACGCGATTTGGAGCCTTCCCGAATTGGATAGCGGTCCCGCCACGCCCGAAAACCGCCTCGCCGTCGGCACCGCGCGCCGCCGGTTGGAGGATGCGCGGCTGCTCGCAGGCAAAGGCGCCTATCTCGACGATCTGCCGTCGGCGGATACGCTGCGCGGCGTGATCGCGCGTTCGCCCTACGCGCATGCCAAGATCGCGCGGATCGACGCGACGGCCGCGCGCGCCATCCCCGGTGTGGCGCTGATCCTCACCGCCGCCGATCTCGACGCCGACGGCATCAAGCCGATCCCCGCCCTCTCCGCCGTCAAGATCGACGGCACGCCGGTGAAGATCGCGCCGCCGCCTTTCGAGTTGCTGGCGCGCGACACGGTGCGCCATGTCGGCGATCCCGTCGCTTTCGTGGTCGCTGAAACCGAAACGATCGCGATGGAAGCGGTCGAAGCGTTGGCGATCGACTACGAAGAACTGACGCCCGTGTTGTCGCCGGACGACGCGGCCGCCCTGCCCGGCTACGAGATCGCGTTGGGCGACGCGGCCGCCGTGGATGCGGCCTTCGCCGTCGCGCATAAGATCGTCGAATTGGAAGTCATCAACCAACGCCTCGCCGGCGTGCCGCTCGAACCGCGCAACGCGCAGGGCGAACCCGATGGCGAACGCGTGACGTTGCGCACCGGCACGCAAGCGCCGCATCTGGTGCGCCGCGTGTTGACCGCCGACGTGTTCGGCTGGCCCGAGAAGCAATTGCGCGTGATCGCCCCCGACACCGGCGGCGGCTTCGGCCTGAAAGCGACGGTGATGCGCGAACAGGGCCTGGCCGTATGGGCGGCGAAGAAACTCGGCCGCAAAGTGCGCTGGATATCGACGCGTAGCGAGGCGTTCCTGTCCGACACCGGCGGGCGCGACATGCGCACGCGCATCGCCGTCGCGTTCGACAAGGACGCGAAGATCCTGGCTTTGCGCGCCGCCGTCAGCGCCAATCTCGGCGCCTATCTTTCCTATTTCGGGCCCGTGCCCGCCAATATCGGCTTGGTCGGCATGATCGGCGTCTACGCCACACCCGCCGCCCACATCACCTCGCGCGCGCGTTTCACGAACACGGCACCGGTCGACGCCTATCGCGGTGCGGGCCGCCCTGAGTCGATCTACGCGATCGAACGCGCGCTCGACAAAGCCGCGCGCGAATTCGGGATCGGCCCCGACGAAATCCGCCGGCGCAATGTCGTGCCCTTCGCCGCCCTGCCTTATCGCACGCCGATGGGTACGCTCTACGACAGCGGCGATTTCAAGGGGACGATCGACAAGCTGGTCGCCTTCGCCGATGTCGCGGGCTTTGCCGCACGCCGCAAGGAAAGCGAAACGCGCGGCAGACTTCGCGGCCTCGGCCTCGGCTGCTATATCGAGCGCGCGGCGGGCGGTGCGGAAGAAGCCGCGACCGTGATCCTCGATGCCGAGGGCGGCGCCGACGTGCTGCTCGGCACGATGACCCAAGGCCAGGGGCACGTAACCGCCTATACGCAGATCGTCGCGGATCGGCTAGGTCTCGATCCCGCGCGCATCCGCATCCATCAAGGCGACACCGATGTCGTGGCGCGCGGCGTGGGCACGTTCGGCTCGCGCTCGCTGCCCGTCGGCGGATCGGCTTTACAACGCGCGATCGACAAGGTCGTCGAGGGTCTCACGCCCTTGGCCGCCGAACTTCTGGAAGCCGCAGCCGTCGATATCGAATTCCGCGACGCGGGCTTCCGCATCGCGGGCACGGATCGCGTGATCGACGTGCCGCGCGTCGCCAAAGCATTCCACGAACGCCGCGAGACGGGCCAGCGTCTGCCCGGCGGGCTCGGCGCCGATCTTTCCGCGCAAGGCACGTTCCAACCGGTCGAGCCGACCTTCCCCAATGGCTGCCATGCCTGCGAGGTCGAGATCGATCCCGATACCGGCGAAGTCGCCGTGACGCGCTATTCCTGCGTCGACGATTTCGGCAACGAGATCAATCCGCTGCTGGTCGACGGCCAGATGCATGGTGCGCTGGCGCAAGGGATCGGCCAAGCGCTGCTCGAACATTTCGTCCATGACGAAACGACCGGCCAGCCGCTGACCGGCTCGTTCATGGATTACGCGATGCCGCGCGCGGGCGATCTGCCGTTCTTCGATCTCGCGCGCAATCCCGACCCGTGCAAAAACAACCCGCTGGGTCTGAAAGGCTGCGCGGAAGCGGGCTGCATCGGCGCCCCGCCGGTCGTGATCTCGGCCGTGCTGGATGCGCTCGCACCGCTCGGCGTCAAACATATCGACATGCCGGCGACCCCCTATCGCGTGTGGAAGGCGATCGACGACGCGCGGCAAACCAAAGGTTCGAATTGATGTCCAGCGTATCGCTCAATGGCGTATCGAAGACCTACGCGGGCGTCACCGCCTTGCGCCCGATCGACTTGGAGATACCGCAAGGCGAGTTCCTGACGCTGCTCGGGCCCTCTGGCTGCGGCAAGACGACGACATTGCGTTTGATCGCGGGCTTCATCGAGCCGAGCACGGGCCGCATCCTGTTCGGCGGCGACGACGTGACCGACTTACCGCCCCAGAAGCGCGAGATCGGCATGGTCTTCCAGGACTACGCGCTGTTTCCGCATATGACCATCGGCGACAATATCGGCTTCGCGCTCGCCGAGCGTGGCCTGCCAAAAGCCGATATCGCCAAGCGCGTGAAGGAGCTTCTCGAGCTTATCCGCCTGCCGAGCGTCGAAAACCGCTATCCCACGCAATTGTCCGGCGGACAGCAGCAGCGCGTGGCCGTCGCGCGCGCGGTGGCGCATTCGCCGCGCGTGCTGCTGATGGACGAGCCGCTCGGTGCGCTCGACCTCAAACTTCGCGAGGCGATGCAGAACGAGATCAGCGCCATCCATCGCACGTTGAAGATCACGACCGTCTACGTGACGCACGACCAGACCGAAGCGATGAGCATGTCGGATCGCATCGCGGTGATGAACGACGGCATCATCGAACAGATGGGCACGGCGAGCGAAATCTACGAACGCCCCGCCACGCGCTTCGTCGCGGACTTCGTCGGGCAGATCAATCTGCTCGACGGGGCCGCGCACGGCACCGAGAACGGCCTGCTGGCCGTGACGGTCGCGGGCACGATTTTGCGCGTACCCGACACGGGCGCTTCGGGCACCGTTTCGATCGGCGTGCGGCCGGAGCAAATGTCGCTGATCGGTGCGGGCGTTCCGGTGCCCGCGGGCCACAACGCCATCGCGGGGATCGTCAAAAGCCGGATGTTCGCCGGCAACCGCATCCGGTTGGAGATCGACGCAGGGACCGCGAAGCCGATCGCCATCGAAGCGCATCCCAACACGCCCACGGTCGAACCCGGGGCCGCGGTGCGCGCCGTGTGGAAACCCGAACATTCCGTTTTGCTGACGCGCTGAAGGAGAAGACGATCATGGGAGCGACGGCTGAGAAAATGGATGCCCGCGCGCGCGGCGTGCCGGTCATCGATATCGCGCCCTTCATCGACGGCAGCGACAAGTTGGGTGTGGCGCGCGCCGTCGCCAAAGCCTGCGAGGAAGTCGGCTTCTTCTGCGTCTCCGGCCACGGGATCGACGCGAAGCTGACCGACAAGGCTTTCGCCGTGTCGCGCGACTTCTTCGACCAGCCGACCGAAATCAAGATGAAGTCGAAGCCGGTCGGCGAAGTCGCCCCGCGCGGCTATGCAGCGATGGAATCCAAGGGCCTCGGCGCCACGCTGAATTTGAACGTGCCGAAAGATTTGCGCGAGCAGTTCATGCTGGGCACGTTGGCACCGATCGTTCCCGCATTGAAGGACGTGGAAGCCGCGCAAGGCTGCTACGCGCCCAATGTCTGGCCGGAAACGCCCGCCGAGTACAAGCCGGTGTTCACCGAGCTTTATCGCGCGTTCGAAACCCTCGCTGATACGCTGATGCGGATTTTCGCCCTCGGCCTCGATCTGCCGGAAAATTATTTCCGCGACAAGATCGACCATCATTTCAGCGTGCTCGGTTCGAACCATTATCCGCCGTTGGAAGCCCCGCCTTTGCCGGGTCAGTTGCGCACCGGCGAACATACGGATTTCGGCAGCCTGACGATCCTGTTGCCGACCGCCGGCCCCGGCGGCTTGCAGGTGAAACTCGCCGACGGCACGTGGAGCGACGTGCAGCCGATCCCCGGCGCTCTGATCATCAATCTCGGCGACATGATGGCGCGCTGGACCAACGATCGCTGGCGCTCGACGCTACATCGCGTGGCGAACCCGCCGGACCTCAAGGCCGCGATGAGCCGGCGCCAATCGATCGCCTTCTTCTGCCATCCGAATTACGACGCCGAGATCACGTGCATCGAAAGCTGCACCGGCCCCGGCAATCCGCCGAAATACCCGTCGATCCTGGCGGGCGAGCATATGCGCATGAAGATGGTGAAGCGTTGAACCCGATCGGTCCCGTTCTGGCGGCGTGGGCGTCGAAGCTGCGCTTCGAAGACTTGCCCGCCGCCGTCGTCGCCGATTGCAAATACCGGCTGCTCGACACGCTGGGCATCGCCATCGCCGCGATCCCGCTGCCGATCGGCGTGACGATCCGCAAAGCCGCGCACGCACTCGGCACCGGATCGGAAGCGACGGCCTTGGGCGAAAGCGGCGTGAAATTCTCCGCCGCGACGGCCGCGTTGGTGAACGGCACGCTCGCCCATGCAATGGATTTCGACGACACGCATAACGAATCCGTGATGCACCCGAGTGCGCCGACGGTCGCGGCGGTACTGGCGGCGGGCGAGGCCGCCGGCTCGAACGGGCGCGAGATGATCGTGGGCATCGCCATCGGCAACGAACTTGGCTGCCGCTTGGGCCTCGCCGCCCCGGGCGCCTTCCATGGCGTGGGTTTGCACCCGACCAGCGTATTGGGCACACCCGCCGCCGCCGCCGCCGCCGGGCGCTTGTTCGGCCTGACGCCCGAACAGATCGCCTGCGCCTTCGGTGTGACGGCGAGCCAGGGTTCCGGCGTGCTCGAAGCCTATGCCGACGGAACCTGGTCGAAGACCTTCCATCCCGGCTGGGCGGCGCATGCCGGCATCATCGCCGCGCGCTTGGCGCAGAACGGCTTCACCGGCCCCGCGACCGCGTTCGACGGCCGCTACGGCTTGTTCCATGCGCTGCTGCCCGCCGACACGAAGTTCGATTTCGATACGACGATCCGCGATCTCGGCAAACATTGGGTGACTTTGCAAACGGCGTACAAGCTGTACCCCTGCGCCCATTCGATCCACGCTTTCATCGAAGGAGCGGCACGCCTCAAAGCCACGCATAAAGTCGCCAATGCCGATATCGCGTCGGTCACGCTGACTGTGCCCGAGGGTTTCATCGGCCAGATCGCCGAGCCACGCGCGGCGAAGCTCGCCCCCCGTACGTCCACCCATGCGCGCGCCAGCCTGTTCTACGCGGTCGCCGCGACGCTGACCGACGGCGCGTTGATCAACGCGCATTACGAAGGCGAGGCCTATAAGCGCGCCGATATCCTGGGCTTGGCGCAGAAGATCGTTCATGTGCCCGCGAAGATCGACGGCGCCATCAAATTCGACGGCACGGTCGAGATTGCGCTCGCCGACGGGCGAAAACTTTCGACCTATGTCGAGGAGGCTGACGGCACGGGCACGCGGATGCTCACACCTGCGCGCGTCGTCGCCAAGTTCCGCGAGACGGTGAAGGACGTGCTGCCGCCGGCGAAAATCGATCGTCTTATCGCGACGATCGAGAATCTCGAAGCCCTGCCGAATGCGCGCGCGTTGATGGAGATGACCGCGTGATCCGCCTCGTCGCCGAACGATTGACGTCGGAGGCGTTTGCGCCGTTCGGCTTCGTGCGCGAAATCCCGAAAGGCGGTTTGCGCGAAGGCCCGTTCGCCCCCTTCGGCGACGATCGCCCGAACGCGAAGGTCAACGCGACGCTGATCTCCTGCCCCGCGCGCCAGGGCCCGCGCGCGATCCGCGATATCGAGCGGCATCTGCACGGCTCGCAGTTTTTCATTCCGCTCGGCGGCGAACTCTCGCTGGTCGTGTTTCCCGGCGGCGATACGCCCGACCTCGCCAATGGCCGCGCCTTCATTGCCTCCCCCAACCAAGCCTTCGGCTATCACAAGGGCGTGTGGCATGCGGGCGTGGCGGCGGTAGCGCAGGAATCGTCGGTCGCCTCGCTGCTCAGCCGCGATGGCACCAGCGCCGATGTCGACGAACGCAAACTCGCCGAAGCGATCGAAGTGGTGTTCCCATGACCTATGCCCGCGATCTGATCGGCTACGCAAATAAGCGGCCGGACGCGCAATGGCCGAACAAGGCACGTATCGCGATCAATATCGTCCTCAATTACGAAGAAGGCTCCGAATACTCGATCCCCGACGGCGATCCGAATTCGGAAACGCAGTTGCTGGAAGCCACACCGTCGATGCCGCCCGGTGTGCGCGACCTCAACGCGGAATCGGTCTACGAGTTCGGCAGCCGCGTGGGCTTCTGGCGCATCCTGCGCATCCTCGACGAATACAAACTGCCCGCGACCGTGTTCGGCTGCGCGCTGGCGCTGGAACGCAATCCGGAAGCCGTCGCCGCGATCAAAGCGGCGGGCTACGACGTTTGCAGCCATGGCTGGCGCTGGATCAAGCATTGGCTGCTCGATGAGGCGACCGAGCGCGAGCATATCAAGCGCGCCGTCGCGTCGCTGAAAGCCTCGTTCGGCGAACGCCCGCTCGGCTGGTATTGCCGCACGGGCCCGTCGGTCAACACGCGCAAGCTGCTGCTCGAAGACGGCGGCTTCGTCTACGACAGCGATTCCTACGCCGACGAGTTGCCCTATTGGAACCGCGAATACGGCAAGCCGCATCTCGTGATTCCCTATTCGATCGACACCAACGACACGAAGTTCGCCAACCCGGCGGGGTTCGGCAACGGCGAGGAGTTCTTCAGCTATCTCAAGGACAGCTTCGATTGCCTCTATCGCGAGGGCAACGCGATGATGTCGGTCGGCGTGCATTTCCGCTTGGCCGGGCGGCCGGGCCGCGCCGAAGCCTTCCGCCGTTTCCTCGACTACGCGCGCGGCCACGACCATGTCTGGTTCTGCCGCCGCATCGATATCGCCAAGCATTGGATCGCCAAGCATCCGGCGTCAGGAGCCAATTCATGAGCACCGAAGAAACCCGTTGGGCGCGCGGCCCCTATCGTGGTTACGATGTCCGCTTGCCGGCCGAGCCCGATCTCGAATTGACGCAGGTCGACGCCGGCACGCCGGGCGGCGAATATCATCGCCGCTTCTGGTTCCCCGTGGCGCTCGCCTCGCAGCTCGGCAAGTTCCCCGTGCCGATCCGTATTCTGGGCGAAGATCTGGTCGTGTTCCGCGACGGCGAAGGCCGTGTGGGCCTCGTCCATAAGGCGTGCGCGCATCGGCGCGCGTCGCTCGAATTCGGGCGCATCGAACAGCGCGGCATTCGCTGCTGCTATCACGGCTGGCATTTCGACGTCGACGGCACGATCCTGGAAACGCCGGGCGAACCGCCGACCAGCAATATCTGCAATTCGATCAGTCAGCCCGCCTATCCGACGCGCGAAGTGAAGGGACTGATCTTCGCCTATATGGGCCCGCCCGATCAGGTGCCGGAGTTCCCGTATTTGGATTCATTCGATCTGCCCGATCACGAGTTGATCCCCTACTCGATCCATTCGCCGTGCAACTGGCTGCAGGAAACCGAGAACGCGATCGATCCGTTCCATTCGGTGTTCCTGCACGGGCGCGTCAACGGCCCGCAATTCCCCGGCCTCGAACATTTCGTCGAATTGCCGGTCGTAAACTACGTGCAGCGCGACGGCGCCATCGTCTACAGCCATGCGCGGCGCGTGGGCGATCTGGTGATGCTGCGCTTCCACGATTATCTGATGCCGAACCTCGCCCAGAACGGCGGCATGTTCCAGAAATTCGAGGCGCCACGCTTCTTCGGCCGTACCAGTCTGACGAAATGGGTCGTGCCGATCGACAACACCAACAGCCGGAAATTCGGCTGGCGCCACTTCAACAACAAGGACGAAGTGCTGCGCCTGGGCAATCGCGACGATGTGGGCTGGGAGAAGGTCGATTTCTACGGCCAGACCGCGCATCGCTCGATGGAAAAGCGCCAAAGCGATCCCGGCGATTGGGACGTGTGGGTCAGCCAAGGCCCGATCGCGATCCATTCGCGCGAGTATCTCGGCAAGACCGACGAGGGCATCGCGATGCTGCGCCGAAAGCTGCGCCGCGACATCCGTACCGTCGCGCGCGGCGAGAAGATCGCGCAAATCGCCGGCACGGCGCAGAACCCCTTCCCGACCTATGGCGGCGATACGGTGCTGCGTGTGGCAAAGTCGAACGACGACGAAGGCCTGATGAAGTTGTTGCAAAAGCAGGTCGCCGAAATCTACTTCGCCCACGACCATCTACTGGGCGAGGAACGCAGCGCCAAAATCAAGGCGGCGTTGGGCGAGGCTTTCCCGGACTCGAAAACCTAATCGCGCGACGCAAAGTCGGGCGGATCGAAGGCGCGGACCGGCGGGACCGCGCCTTCGTATTTTTCGACCTCGACCAAGGCAGTCTGCGCGGCGCAGCCTTGCGACAGGCGCGACGCCGGCCGGTCTGCGGTCGCGACGTTGGGGTTGCCGTGCACATCGAGCGTGCCAATGACCCCACGTTCCAGCGGATCGTACCAAGCGCCGGTCGCGATCACGACGACGCCCGGCCGCAAACCGTCGTCGATCCGGGCACCCGCCAAAAAGCTTCCGCGCGCATTGAACACGCGCACGATATCGCCCGCAACGATACCGCGCGCGGCCGCATCCGCCGGTGATATCGAAATCGGTTCGCGGCCCGAAATCTTGGCAGCGCGGCTGACGCCGCCCGGATCGTATTGGCTGTGCAGCCGCGTCGCGGGTTGATTCGACAACATGTGCAACGGATAGGTCGACGCGGCGCCGAGCCATTCTTCCGGCGCGCGCCAATGCGGATGGCCGGGAAAATCGGCGTAGCCGTAACCGGCGATGGTCTCGGAATAGAGTTCGATCTTTCCCGACGGCGTGGCGAGCTTGGCGCCGACGGGATCGGCGCGGAACGCGTCGAACATCGTGCGCTGGGGCGAGCGCGGCGGCAACTCGACGAAATCGGTTTTCCAGAATTCGTCGAACGCCGGCAAATACGGATGTACGGCGCGGCATTCGGCATAGAGATGGCGCAGCCATGCGCCCGCGTCGCGGCCTTCGGTGAACGCGTCGGCCGTGCCCAGCCGCGCCGCCAGATCGGCGAAGATCGCGTAATCGTCGCGCGCTTCGCCCGCCGGCGCCATCGCGCGCTTCATCGCGATCAGATAGGAATCGTCGTTGGCGCCGCCGATATCGTCGCGCTCCAGTGGCACGGTCGCGGGCAGCACGATATCGCAATGGCGCGCATGCGCCGTCCAAAATTGCTCGTGCACGATCGTCGTTTCGGGCCGGCGCCACGCCGCGATCAGGCGATTGATGTCCTGATGATGGTGGAAAACATTTCCGCCCGCCCAATAGACGAGCTTGATGTCGGGATAGCGCCGGCGCGCGCCGTCATAATCGTATTCGCCGCCGGGATCGAGCAGCATGTCGGCGATGCGCGCGACGGGAATGAAATCGTCGATCGCGTTCTTGCCTTGCGGCAAGGTCGGGCCGGCGAAACCGGTCGAGCGATGGCCCACACCGTTGATCGCGGCGTAGCCGAAGCCGATCCCGCCGCCCTGCAACCCGATTTGTCCCAGCACGGCCGCAAGGCAGATCGCGGCCCAATAGGGTTGCTCGCCGTTCCAGGCGCGCTGCAACGACCAACTCGCCGCGATCATCGTGCGCGTCGCCGCCATCTCCAGCGCCAATGTGCGAATGCGCGCGGCTGGAATTTCGGAAATCGCCGCCGCCCATTCCGCGCATTTCGGCACGCCGTCGGTCTCGCCGCGCAGATAGGCGAGATAGCGCTCGGCCCCTGCGCAATGCGTGGCGAGGAATGCCGCGTCGTGCTTCCCGGCCGCGACGATTTCGTACGCCAAAGCGAGCATCACCGCCGTGTCGCTGCCGGGGCGCAAGGGAAGCCATTCGGCGGCGGCGGCGGAAAGATCACCGCGCAACGGCGAGATGTTGACGAACTTCGTGCCGGATCGCGCCAGGCGCGCGATCCAATCGGCCGCATCGTGATCGCCGACCCCACCGGAATTGACCTGCGCATTCTTGATCGGCAAGCCGCCGAAAGCGACGAACAACCGGCAATTGCCGTCGAGCCCGGCCCAGGCGGACGCGTCGCGGTTCAAAGCACCCAGCGGCGCCAGGATACGCGGCAGAATTACGCGCCCCGCCCCCAGGCTGTAGCTGTCACGATGCGCGACGTAGCCGCCGAGCGTATTGAGGAACCGATGGATCTGGCTTTGGGCGTGATGGAAACGCCCTGCGCTCGACCAGCCATAGGAGCCGCCATAGATCGCGCCGTTGCCGTACTTGGCGATCGTCGCGCGTAGCGTGTCTGCGACGATATCGAGCGCTTCGTCCCACGGCACTTCGACGAAGGGTTCGGCGCCGCGTCCGTCGCGGCTCGCGGGCCCGTGCTTGAGCCAGCCTTTACGGATCGCCGGCCGGCGTACCCGCGCCGGCCCCATGGCGGCCTCGACCATGCCGAGGCCGATGGACGACGGGTTACGGTCGCGCTCGAACGGGGTCAGCGCCGGCACGCCATCGTCCCCTGTACGGGTCCGATAGACGCCCCAATGCGTCGAGGTCAGCGTCACGCGACGGCGCGGCGCGGCAGCGGAACCTTGTCGATCGGCAGATCGCCGAAGCGCAGATAGCCTTCCTCCAGCGTCAATTCCTTGGCGACGATCATGCCGTCGCCTTGGACGCCGAAAGTCGGGTCGAGCATCCGCCGTCCACGTGTACCCGGCGGATCGAAAGTCCAATCCTGGAAACCCAGGATGTAGAAATTCAGCATCACGGCGGGCTTGTCGTCGGCGCAGAACCAATGCGCGTTCTTGGAAACCTCGGTCGTTTCGAAGCGATCGCCGACGCCAAACCAGCGATCGGTGCGCGTGCGCAGCAGGATCGTGTCCGGCCCAAGACGCGCGACGCGGTCCCATTCGCGGGCGTAGACATTGCCGTGCAGCACGACCTGGGTGGAGATCAAGTTGTGATGGGCATGCGGCGGATGGACCTCGTGCGGCTCCAGATACAGTAGCTGCATGGTCCACGACTTCGCCGGCGTGGTCATCTGGTTCAAAACTTGGTCGGTCTTCTCCGCCAGCGCCTTGTCGATGAAGGGCTTCAACTCGGTGACCAGATCGATCGACTGATGAAGGGCGCGGACGCCATCGATGTAATCGTCGGGCGTGATCTCGCGCCGCCCCAGCGCTTGGATCAGCTTATCGGCTTCCGTCCACAGACGGTCGCGATACATGTCGATATCGGGCAGAACCGCGCCCGCGCGCGTGTTCATCTTCACGACCTTGCCCGATGCGGTTTTGATCTCTCCGGCCATGTCCCCGCTCCCGTGAGTTAGGCGCTCATCACATCGACCAGCATACGCTGGAAATGGTGCACGTTCTTCTCCCACACCGGCGAGAAGACGACCTTGTCCGCGACCGGCGATTGGCGCGCGATCTGCTGCTGTTCCCAGATCTTCATATCCTGGCTGCGGATGCCGCCATAGTCGCGCATCTGTCCGGTTTCGCCAAGCCAGCGTGCCAGCGTCTTCTTGCGCTGCTCGGCGAATTCGGGCGCGGTCGCCGCGTCGCCCACAAAGAAGAAACCCATCTTCGACACGGTGCGATCGGCCGCGACGGGATCGGCGATGACCGAGGCGAGATGATCCGATTGCAGCGTCAGCGTCA
Source organism: Alphaproteobacteria bacterium (assembly GCA_017308135.1). NCBI lineage: Bacteria > Pseudomonadati > Pseudomonadota > Alphaproteobacteria > Alphaproteobacteria bacterium. The sequence continues at coordinate 479,150 of JAFKFM010000010.1, read as the reverse complement.
TGTTCGGGAACACGACGCTGGTGCAACGCACGCGCTTCTTGCCTTCGGGGAACGGGATCAACGGCAATTGGCCGGCGGCGGGATAGAAATCCTGATCGCCGCGCCGCTTCAGCGTGACGACGGTGCCGAGCGGAATGGGTTCCGCGATCGGTTCGCCCGTCGCAAGATCCAAATCGTCGGTGATCTTGGTGAAGACGTTCTTGTGAACCCAAACGTGGTGATAGGTCTCCCAATTGTCGTTCTGCATTTTCCAATTGCCGCGCCATTCCCAATCCTCGCGATGGGCGATGCGCGTGGCGCCGATATCGGCCCCTTGAATCAAATCCTCGAGCGGGCGGACATGTTCCTCGAAAGGGGCCGCCTTGCCGTCGAGATTGATGAACACCCAGTGATGCCAAACCGCCGTCCGCACGGGCACGAGGCCGAGATCGGACATGTCGAGCCCGGCGCGTTCGTTGCCATTCTTGGTACCGTCGAAAAACGGCGTCGATTTCAATCGCCCGTCGAGATCATAGGCCCACGCATGATAGGGGCAGGCGAATTGCTTCAAATTCGAGCAGGGCTCCGTCACCATCATGGCGGCGCGGTGCCGGCACACATTGTGGAACACCCGGATCGCGCCGGCGCGGTCGCGCACGAGGATGAGCGGAAGTCCTGCCGCCATGAGCGGGATAGCATCGCCCGGTTTCGGCACGTCGCTGGCGAAGGCCAGGCACATCCAGGTGCGCGCAAATAGGTTTTTCTGTTCCAGCTTAAAGAAATCTTCGCTGGTATAGGCGGCTCCCGGCAGGCCACATGCCTGCGTGATCGGCTTGCGCAACTCGTCCAGCGCCGCCTTGCCCAGGATCCGCTCGATGGCTTCCGCCGCTACCGTCATCGCCCCCTCCATCTTCCCCCGGAAATGTATGCCAATTCCGGACCAAGGCCAGTTAGATTTGGTCCGCGTTTTGCTGGGAAAGCTTCATGAACGGGGCTCGGGCATGAACGGAAATCTCGCATGAAAGCGCGTTTGACATGAAGGCGCGCTGGCACTGGATCCTGCTGCCGTCGCTGCTGCTGTCGCTGGGCTTGCTGCTCGCGTCGCAAATCGCGTTCTTGCGCGGCGGTTTCTTCCGCGATTTGCGCTTGGGCCGGATGGGCACCGACTTCACGCTGGCGAATTACGAGCGCTTTTTCACCGATCCGCTTTATCTCGACTCTCTGCTGCTGACGGTGCGCCTGTCGCTGACGGTCGCGTTGCTCACGCTGCTGGTCGGCTTTCCGATCGCCTATGTCCTCGCGCGGCTTAAGTCGCGCTGGACGCTAGTACTGCTCGCCGGGATCATCGCCGCGTCCTTCATCACCATCGTGATCAAGGTGCTCGGCCTTATCATCATCTTTTCCAGCGGCGGATTCCTCAATCGCTTCCTGATGTGGACCGGCATCGTGTCCTCGCCCATCGCCATCGTCGGCAATCCCGGCGGCGTGGTCATCGGGCTGATGCATTTCACGATGGGGTTCTCGATCCTGCTGCTCTACAGCGTGGTGCAAACGATCCCGCGCTCGCTGGAGGAAGCGGCCGAGATCCACGGTGCGCCGCGCTGGCGCGTCTTCGCGCGCGTGATCCTGCCGCTGAGCCTGCCCGGCCTCGTCGTCACCGGCTTGATCGTTTTCAATCTGTGCATGGGCGCCTTCACCTCGGCGGCGCTGATCGGCGGCGGCAAAGTCTACACCCTGCCCGTGCTGATCCAGCAGACGGTCATCAACCAAACGCGCTACGGCATGGGCGCCACGATCTCCGCGGTTCTCATGCTCGTGACGCTGGCCATCAACGGATTGTCGGTGCTGGCGATGAGCAAGCTCGATAAGCGCCGGAGTGCGGTGGCATGATGAACCGTTATCGCGCCCTCGCCCGCGCGCGCGGTGTTGCCTCCGTCACTTGGATCGCCGCCGCCTTCGTGTTTTTGTTCGCACCCTTGGTCGTCGTCGTCGGCGCATCGTTCGACGGCGGCAATCGCACCTTCCTCAATTTCCCGCCGCAGGAGTTCTCGACGCGCTGGTATTTCCAGATCGCGCCCGACCTGTTCCAGTCGCTGGCACTCGCCATCGGCCTTGGCCTGACGACCGCGTTCCTCGCCTGTATTCTCGGCGTGCCGGCGGCGCTGGGGCTCGTGCGCGCGGAGTTCCGCGGCAAGGCGATCGTCGCCGCGCTGTTCCGGGCGCCCTTGCAAATTCCCGCCGTGGTGATCGGGGTTTCGTTCCTGAAACTCTATTATCTCATCGGCGACGTGTTCGGCCTGCGCTTGGTCGGCACGCTGCCGGGCCTGCTGATCGCGCATCTGTTCTTGGCGACGCCCTATGTGATCGGCTCGGTCGTCGCGGTGTTGCAGCGTTTCAATCTGCGCCTGGAAGAAGCGGCGTTGAGTTTGGGTGCTTCGCGTATGCGCACCTTCCGGCGCGTGACGCTGCCGCTGATCATGCCCGGCGTTTACGCGGGCGCCATGTACGCGTTCCTCGTCTCGTTCGGCGACGTGCCGGTCTCGCTGTTCCTCGGCGGGCCGGGCATGCAGCCTTTCGCGGCGAAGATCTTCAATCTGATGGAATACGACTTCGATCCGTCGCTGCTCGCGATCTCGACCTACATCATCGTCGGCTCGTTCGCCGCGATCTATTTCCTGCAACGCGCCATCGGTCTCGACCAGCTCACGCGCTCGGGCGGCGGCTGACCCTCATCCCCCTTTTCCCCTCCAGGAGGTTTCCATGCGCAAACTCGGCAGACGTTCGTTCCTTGCTGGTGCAACCGCCGCTTCGGCCCTTCTGGCCGCCCCGGCGATCCGCGCGCAAACCCCGAATTTCGCGGGCCAGACGTTGCGCGTCGCCACGTTCGGCGGCGGCTGGGATCGCGCCGTGCACAAATACGCGGGCGTGAAGCTCGAAGCGCTCGGCGCCAAGGTCGAATACGTGACCGCCCCGCCGCGCGACAATCTCGCCAAGCTGATCGCCGCGCGCGGCCAAGCCGCCCCGTTCGACGTGGTCGAGATGGCCGACCTCACCTGGGTCGACACGTACGAGGCGGGCTTCATCCAGAAGATCAATCTCGACAACATCCCGAACCGCAAGGAATTGCTGCCCACCCTCGCCGACGAATGGAAGGTCGCAAGCTGGGCCACGCAGGAAGGCATCGTCTGGCATCCGGAGCGTTTCGCCGCCGCCGGCGTGCCGGGGCCCGAACGTTATCGCGACCTGCTGCATCCCGCCCTCCAGCGCAAGATCGCGATCATCGACATCTCGCAGGCCGGCATCTCGCAATTGCTGGTCGGCGCGTCGATCGACGAAGGCGGCTCGCAGGAGAACATCACCGCCGGTCTCGAATTCGTGCGCAAGGCAAACCCGTTCCAGTTCTGGCGCGTGGGCGCGCAAGCGGTCACGCTGATGAACTCGGGCGATATCATGGCGTCGACGATGCACGCTGGCTTCGCCGTGCAGATGCGCCGCGCCGGTTTGCCGGTCAAGTTCACCCATCCGAAAGTCGGGCCGACAAAGCGCGGCCTGTCGAAGGAAGGCTGGCTCGGCGTCGTCAAGGGCACGCCGGTCGCGCGTGCGGCCGAATTCTTCATCAACGAGTACATTTCCTACGACACGCAATTCGGTCTGGCGACCGAACGCGGCGTGGTGCCGATCAACAACCGCGCGCGCGACGCGCTGGTCAACGATCCGCTGCTGAAGGAGATGTTCTTGCTCTCCGAGGCCGACGTCGCCAACATGGTGTCCGTCGATTTCACCAAGTTCAATCTCGACGACGCGACGCAGCGCTGGTCGCGGATGATCACCAGCGCGAAGTAACCGCGGAGTAAGCATGCGCATCGCGATCGTCGGGGCCGGTTCGATCGGCGGCGCGATCGCGCATGCGCTGGCGCTGACGGGGCACGACCCCGTCGTCGTCGCGCGCGGCGCCACCAAGGCCGCGTTGGCGCGCGACGGTTTCACGGTGACGCGCGCGGGAAGGATCGAGAAATCCGCCCCGCGCGTCGTCGCCGATCCCGCCGCGGCGGGCATTCAAGACATGGTGATCGGCGCGCTGAAAGCCCATGATTGGCCGGGAGCCGTCGATCTGTTCATGCCATTGATGGGGCCGGACACGCTGTTGCTGCCCGCGATCAACGGGCTGCCATGGTGGTATTTCCAGCGCCAGGGCGGCGCACGCGACGGCGCGATTCTGGAAACCGTCGATCCGGGCGGCATGTTGTCGAAGCGCTTCGATCCGGCGCGCATCGTCGGCACGGTCGTCTACATGGCCGTGTCGCGCCCCGCCCCCGGCCATCTCGCCTGGCCGACCGGCGAAAGGCTGGTGATCGGCGATGTCGCCGCCGGTGCGGGCAACGCGGAACGCGCGGCGATCCCGCTGCGCGCCGCCGGCCTCAATGTCGAGATCGCGTCCGACAGTCGTCACGCGATGTGGACGAAGCTGCTGGGCAATGCCAGCTTCAACCCGATTTCGGTATTGGTGCGCGCGGGCGTGACGGCCATTCTCGACGATCCGCATTGGCGCGCGATGGGCGCGGCCGTGATGCGCGAGATCATGGCGCTATCCACCGCCGCCGGCTGCGCGGTCGATATCGACGTCGAGGCGCGGCTGGAAGCCATGCGCCGTTTGGGTGATTTCAAATCCTCGATGCTGCAGGATTTCGAAGCGGGCCGGAAATTGGAAATCGGTCCGCTGGTCGAAGCGCCGCGCGAATTCGGCCGACTGACCGGCGTCGCCACGCCCGTGCTCGACGAACTCTCGGCGCGGATGAAGGCTTACGCCTAGGCCGATTTCAGGGCTTTCTCGACTTCGCGGACCGTGCCGGCGGCGAGATCCATGATCGCGCGCGTGCCGCCGCGCGCATGATCGGTCCCCTTGCCCGGGAACACCGCGCCGAAGCCGCCGTCGAGGGCGAGCACGGCGAAACCATGGATCGCCGCCCATGCCATGGTCATCTTGGCGACCGAGCGCTCGTTGGGTCCGTTGGCGCCGACGAGCAATTCGGCCATCGCGCCGTAGATGCGCTGATGGCACGCATCGAACGCCGAGCGCAGGCGAATCGACGTGACGTCCACGACATCGGATCGGAACATCAGCTGGAAGCGCGAGCGATTGGCGATCGCGAATTCGATATAGCCCAACGCCGTCTCGCGGAAGCGTTTGGCGGGCGCCCCCGCCGTGCGCAGCGTGCGCCGCTCGATCGTGCGGCCGAGCTCGTCGAACGCCTCGGCGGCGAATTCGGTCAACAAACCCGCTTTATCGACGAAATGATGGGCCGGTGCGGCGTGGGAAACGCCGGCGCGGCGCGCGCATTCGCGCAGCGAGAAGCCTTCCACACCCTCGACCTCGATCAGCGCCAGCGCCGCATCGAGCAGGAGTCGGCGCACATCTTCAGCCTCTGCAAGACTGGGGCGTCCGACCGGGCGCGGTTGCTTCAGCGCTCTCACTTCCGCAGACACTTTTTCCTCTCGAGACACCACTTGGCCACAGAATTTATGCCCAACGCGTGGTCACGTCCAGAATTCCTTTAGCATTTTGCGAATTAGTGATTCGGTTGCATCGCGTGGAAAAAGCGCGCCCGATTCGGCTCACAATTTGCGGGCGACCGACGAAGCGGCCATCTGCGCCTGAGACACGCTCATCGACTGGAACGCCTTCGTCGCTTGCAGCAGCCAGCCCGAACGCTCGAACAGGCTCGCGGGCCCGAGCTGATCGCAAATGCTTTCGAACATGCGTTTAGAGATATCGGCCGCACGGCACAGCACGGCGAATTGTTCGGGCGAACCGCTGCGCACCGTGCCGCGCACGATCTTCAACGGTTCCGACAGGAATTCGCTGACCGCGAGTTCCTTCAAATCGCGCCGATCGTCGGGCAGCGTGTTCAGGATCAAAGCCAGATCCTCTTCGCCGACCCGCACGCCGCCCGCGGCGGACGCGTCGAGCCGCTCGCGCAACGCTTCGGCCAGGTCGCCGGCGATCTTCTCGCCGTCCAGGGCCGATAGCACGATACGCCGCAGTTTGGCCTTGTCGCCGCCGATCGCGGCATAGAGTTTCTCGTGCACCCCGTCGATCGCCCATTCAAGCATTTCGAGCGCAATCACGGCGGGCAGGTCGGGACGCGCCGACAGCGGCGGCTGCATGTCGCCCCACTCCTTGGCGAGTTCGGCGATGCGCACGAAAGTGCGTTCGGAAATGCGCGCGCCGGAATTGGCGAGAAGCGACTTGGCGACTTCCGGTTCGCCGAAGGCCATCACCGCGGCGCTGACCACTTCCTCGACCAATTCGCGCTGCGCGATCGCCAAACGATGGCGAATCGATCCCTTGATCGCGATCTCGATCAAGTCGGTATCCTCGAGCGACTTGCTGCGCAGCAGGATCGGCCAAGCGACGTCGATATCGTCCTCGGCCAAGGCGCGCACGATGCCGCGCGACGCGCGCGAGTCCGACGCGAGTTCGTCGGCCAGCATCTTGCGCACCGGCTTTTCGACTTCGCGGATGATCGCCTTGACCAGCTCGATCAACAGAATGCTGAAACGCGAGACCTTGTCGGAGACGCCCAGTTCCAAAATCAGCTTGGCGAGGGCGGCGGCGACACCAACATTCGATTGGCTGCGGTCGTTGGAGATCGACGATAGGATCTCCCGCAGCTGGTGCATCAGCCTCTCACTGGTCATCGACCGTATTCCCGGAAGGGCGCCGCCCGTATTCCAATAGATTCAGGGGCTTGTCTAGTTGATTTGCCGCAACGCGACAAGGAATCTTTTCGCCGTCAATTTTGCGAAATGCGAAGCACGACGCACTCATACGCGCGATCGGTCGGATCGGATGACGGAGCGGCCGCGGCGCCGCGCCCGGTTCAATAGATGAGATCGTCATCGCCGCCTTTTCCACCTTTTGACAACACAATCTCGTTCCGTGCCGCGAGATCCTTCGCCGTGTTGATCATGGCGCCCTGCGCTTCGATCACGTCGCGTGCGCGGACCGGTCCCAACGCCTCGATCTCCTCTTTCAAAAGCTTGCCCGCGCGCTCGGACATGTTGGAAAAGAACAGGTCGCGTAGCCCCTCGTTCGCCCCTTTCAAAGCGAGGGCGAGTTTCGACTTATCGACGGCGCGCAGCAATGTTTGCACCCCGCCGGGATCGAGGCGCGAGAGATCCTCGAATTTGAACATCAGCGCGCGAATCCGCTCGGCGGAATCCCGATTGCGTTCCTCCAGCGCCGTGGTGAAACGCGCCTCGGTCGTCCGATCGAGGGCGTTGAAGATTTCGGCCATCATTTCGTGCGTGTCGCGACGGTTCTGCTTGGCGATATTCGCCATGAATTCGGTGCGCAGAACGCGCTCGACGTCCTCCAAAACCTCTTTTCCCACGCTTTCCATGCGCAGCATGCGCATGACGACTTCCATCGCGAAAGCGTCGGGCATCGTCGCCAGCACGCGCGCCGCATGGTCGGCTTTGATCTTCGACAGCACGACCGCGACGGTCTGCGGATATTCGTTCTTGAGATAGTTGGAGAGGATCGACTCGTTGACGTTGGCGAGCTTGTCCCACATCGTGCGGCCCATCGGACCGCGGATCTCGTCGAGAATGTCCGATGCGCGCTTCTTGTCGAGGACCTTGCCGAGGAAGCGCTCGGCCGAATCGAACGTGCCGGCGAGCGAGCCCGTCGCCGAAATCTGATCCGCGAACTCGATGACCAGACGTTCGATGATCGACGCGTTGACATTGCCCAGCCCGGCCATGGTCTGGGACAATTCCTTGATCTCGTCGTCCGACATCAGCGCGAAGAGCTTGCTCGCGACTTCCTCGCCCAGCGACAGCAGGAGGATCGCTGCTTTCTCCTGCCCCGACAGGGCGCGGTAATCGTCGAGAATGCGCATCGTGCCGGGGCGGATTTGAACGCCGTCAGGATCGAGGAAGGAATTACGCGCGTAGCGCCAAGGACCAATATGGTCGATGAATATGTCCATTGTCAAATTATGGTCGAAAATTTCCGGCCGTGACCGCGTATTGCCGCTTCTCCGTAAAATTTGCGTTCGCGAAATGCAAAAGGCGTCAGCGCGACTCTTGCGCCCGCGCCCAGGCTTCGATGATCGCTTTGGCGTCGTCGGCGCGACGGGATTCCGACGCCATGCGGCGCGCTGCCATCGGCAAGCCGACTTGAATGCGCAGCGCGGCTGCATCCATTTCGTAAGGCCGCTTGTCTTGACCGAGATGCGCCAACGCCGCGTCCGATTGTTCGAGGGTCACGGCGTAATAAACGCGCTCCACTCCCGCGATCAGCATCGCCGAGACGCACAAGGCGCAAGGCTCGCACGACGTGTACATCTCGGTTTGCGACAAATCGACCGTCGCGAGATTGCGGCACGCGTCGCGGATCGCCTCGATTTCGCTATGCGAGGTCGGATCGTGGCGCTGGACGGCGTGGTTATAGCCCTCCCCCACAATCTTGCCGTCCTTCACGACCACCGCGCCGAAGGGCTCGCAGCCCTTCTCCGTCAGCGCTTGCGCCGACAATTCGATCGCGCGGGTCATGAAGGCATCGACATACATGGATCAACTCGCCAGCGCTTTCATCTCGGCATAGAGGTCCGATTTGCCTTCGAACCCAATGCCCGGCAGATCGGGCATCGTGATGTGCCCGTCGATCACCTTCACGCCGTCCGGGAACCCGCCATAAGGCTGGAACAGATCGGGATAGCTTTCATTCCCGCCGAGGCCGAGACCGGCGGCGATGTTGAGCGACATTTGATGTCCGCCATGCGGCACGCAACGGCTCGGCGACCAGCCATAAGTCTTGAGCACTTCCAGCGTGCGCTGGTATTCGCAAAGCCCATAGGACAGCGCGCAATCGAATTGCAGCCAATCGCGATCGGGGCGCATCCCGCCATAGCGGATCAGATTGCGCGCGTCCTGATGGCTGAACAGGTTTTCGCCCGTCGCCATCGGGCCGGGATAGAACTCGGCCAGCGACGCTTGGACGTGGTAGTCCAAGGGATCGCCCGCTTCCTCGTACCAGAACAGCGGATAGTCGCGCAGCATCTTGGCGTAGGCGATGGCGGTTTCGAGGTCGAAGCGCCCATTGGCATCGACCGCGAGCTGGTTCTTGGGCCCGATTTCGTCGAGCACGGCTTCGATACGGCCGCGATCTTCGGCGATCGACGCCCCGCCGATTTTCATTTTCACGACGTTGTAGCCGCGCTCGAGATAGCCGCGCATTTCCTTGCGCAGCGCCGAATTGTCCTTGCCGGGATAATAATAGCCGCCGGCGGCATAGACGAAGACGCGCGGGTTCGCCGTGCGGCCGTGGCGCTCGGCGAGCAAACGGAACAGCGGCTTGCCGGCGATCTTGGCGACCGCATCCCAAATCGCCATGTCGAGCGTGCCGACCGCGACCGAACGCTCGCCGTGCCCGCCCGGCTTCTCGTTCTTCATCATCGCCGCCCAAGCCTTATCCGGGTCGATATTTTCGCCCGTCGCGTCGAGCAGCGATTTGGGATCGGCTTCCTTCAGCCGGTCGGCGAAACGTTCGCGGATCAACCCGCCTTGGCCGTAGCGCCCGTTCGAATTGAAGCCATAGCCGACGACCGTTTTGCCGTTGCGCTCCACGTTGGTGACGACCGCCACCAAGCTCGACGTCATCTTCGAGAAGTCGATATAGGCGTTGCGGATGGGCGACGCGATCGGCTTGGTGACTTCGCGGACGTCAACGATACGGATGGTCATTCAGGGGGCTCCCGGATAGCGGATAACCCTTATTGCCGGTGTCGGGCGCACGGGGCAAGTTTTCGTGCGGCGGAACGCTTACTTGCGCAGTTCTTCGATCGCTTGGCGGACTTGCGGATCGAGTCCCTGTCCGCCCGCGCCGAGATACGCGACGATCTCGGCCCGCATGCTGGGCGCCCAGAATTTCCTCAAATGCGTCGCGATCTCGACGGGCGCATTTTCGCCCTGATGGGCGAAGAACTTGCCGATCTGATTGGCCATGTGGACGAGCTTTTCATGCGACATCGCGCGCCTCGCCGGCAACCACCCGCGCCGCATGGGTGAAGACTTCGAACCCGTCGTCGCGCGCGATCCCGATCAGCGTGATCCCGGCCGCCGCGGCGGTGCGGATCGCCAAGGCCGTCGGCGCCGACACGGCGACGAGCACGGGGGCGCCCATCATCGCGGCTTTCTGCACGAGTTCGACCGAAACGCGGCTGGTGAGAACCACAATCCCCGTCTCGGCCTTGCGACCGGCGCGCGCCAACGCACCCGCCAGCTTGTCGAGCGCGTTGTGGCGGCCGACATCTTCGCGCAAGGCGACCAAGCCTTCGCCGCGCACCCACAACGCCGCGCCATGTGCGGCGTGGGTCAGGCGATGCAGCGATTGTGCTGCCGGCAAGGCCGCGACCGCCGCAGCGATATCCGCACGCGTCACGCGCGGATCGGCGGTCACGACCGGCGGCGTCTTGGTCGCTTCCTTCAAACTGTCGATGCCGCACAAGCCGCAACCCGTGGGCCCCGCCATATAACGGCGCCGTTCGACGAAAGCGCCGGCGCGCGGTTCGGCCAGCGCCATGCGCAATTCGATCCCCTCGTCCGTCGGGCGGATCTCGATTTCCTCGATCTCGCCGGGCGCCGCGACGATTCCTTCGTTCAGCGAAAAGCCGAGCGCGAAATCCTCGAGATCGGCGGGGCTCGCCATCATGACGGCCTGCGTCACGCGATCATAGGTGAAGGCGATCGCCGTTTCCTCGGGCACCTGTCGCGCACCCTGTCGCCGGGCGTCACCGCGCCACACTTCATTGGAAACGCGATAAGCGGGCTTGAAGGCGTCGCTCATTCCGCCACCTCCGCCGGTTTGGCGATACGCCGCGATTGGTCGGCGTGTTCGCGATAGCGTGTCTGCCAATCGCTGGGTCCGTTGGACGGCATGCATTGCACGGCCGTCACCTTGTATTCGGGGCAGTTGGTCGCCCAATCCGAATAATCGGTCGTCACGACATTGGCTTGCGTGTCCGGGTGGTGGAACGTCGTATAGACCACGCCCGCCGCGACGCGATCGGTGATCAAGGCGCGCAACGCCGTCTCGCCCGCCCGGCTGCGCACGGCGACCCAATCGCCATCGCGGATGCCGCGCTCCTCCGCGTCGTGCGGATTGATTTCCAGCCGGTCTTCCTCGTGCCAAACGACATTCGCCGTGCGGCGCGTCTGGGCGCCGACATTGTATTGGCTGAGGATGCGGCCCGTCGTCAGCAGCAGCGGGAAGCGCGGGCCGACACGCTCGTCCGTCGCGACGTACTCCGTGATCATGAAGCGGCCCTTGCCGCGCACGAAACCGCCGATATGCATGACCGGCGTGCCTTCCGGCGCCTTGTCGTTGCAAGGCCACTGGACGGAACCGAGTTCGTCGAGTTTGGCGTAGGACACGCCCTTGAACGTCGGCGTCACGGCCGCGATCTCGTCCATGATTTCGCCGGGATGGGCGTAACCCATCGTGAAGCCCAGCGCCTTGGCGAAGGCAAGCGTTACTTCCCAATCGCCCAGGCCGTTGCGCGGCGCCATCACCTTGCGGACGCGCTGGATGCGCCGCTCGGCATTGGTGAAGGTGCCGTCCTTCTCCAGGAAGGTCGAACCCGGCAGGAAAATATGGGCGTAGTTCGCGGTCTCGTTCAGGAACAGGTCCTGCACGATCACGCATTCCATCGCGGCCAAGCCCGCCGCGACGTGATGCGTGTCGGGATCGGATTGCAGAATATCCTCACCCTGGATGTAGAGCCCCTTGAACGCACCATCCACGGCCGCATCCAACATGTTGGGAATGCGCAGGCCCGGTTCCTTATCGAGCGACACGCCCCACAGGGATTCGAACATCGCGCGCGCACCGTCGTCGGACACGTGGCGATAGCCCGACAGCTCGTGCGGGAACGAGCCCATGTCGCAGGCCCCCTGCACGTTGTTCTGACCGCGCAACGGATTCACGCCCACGCCGGGGCGGCCGATATTGCCCGTCGCCATCGCCAGATTCGCGATCGCCATGACCGAGGTCGAGCCTTGGCTATGTTCGGTCACGCCCAATCCGTAATAGATCGCGGCGTTGCCGCCGGTCGCGTATAGCCGCGCGGCTTCGCGGATGGTTTCGGCGGGCACGCCGGCGAATTTGGCGACTTCCTCGGGGTTGTTGCGCTCTTCGGCGACGAAGGCGGCCCAGCGATTGAACGCCGCCAGATCGCAATTCGCGCGCACGAACGCTTCGTCCACCAGGCCTTCGGTGACGATCACATGCGCCAACGCCGTCAAGATCGCGACGTTCGTGCCGGGGCGCAGCGGCAGATGGTGGGCGGCTTCGACATGCGGCGTGCGCACCAAATCGATGCGGCGCGGATCGATGACGATGAGCTTTGCTCCTTCGCGCAGACGCTTCTTCAAGCGCGACGCGAAGACCGGATGCCCGTCGGTCGGGTTGGCGCCGATCACGACGACGACATCCGCGTGTTCGACGGAATCGAAATCCTGCGTACCCGCCGAGGTGCCATAGGTCGTCGATAATCCATAGCCCGTGGGCGAATGGCAAACGCGCGCGCAGGTATCGACATTGTTGTTGCCGAAGCCCGCACGGACGAGCTTCTGCACCAGATAGGTTTCTTCGTTCGTGCAGCGCGAGGACGTGATACCGCCGACGGCATTGCGCCCGTATTTCGCCTGGATACGTTTGAATTCCGACGCCGCATACGCGATCGCCTCGTCCCAGCTCACCTCGCGCCACGGATCGGTGATCTTGGCGCGGATCATCGGATTCAAAATCCGATCCTTATGCGTGGCGTAGCCCCAGGCGAAGCGGCCTTTGACGCAAGAATGGCCGCGATTGGCCTTGCCGTCCTTGTACGGCACCATGCGCACGACTTCCTCGCCCCGCATCTCCGCCTTGAACGAACACCCCACGCCGCAATAGGCGCAGGTCGTGACGACGGAATGCTCGGGCTGGCCGATCTCGATGACCGATTTTTCGGTCAGCGTCGCGGTCGGGCAGGCCTGCACGCATGCACCACAGGACACGCAATCCGATTCCAGGAACGTCTCGCCCGCCCCGGCCGAGACGCGCGAGCCGAAGCCGCGCCCTTCGATGGTCAGCGCGAAGGTGCCTTGTGTTTCCTCGCACGCCCGCACGCAGCGCGAGCACGCGATGCATTTGGAGGAGTCGAAGGTGAAATAAGGATTGCTCTCGTCCTTGGCGAGACCAAGATGGTTCTCGCCCTCGTAGCCGTAGCGGACTTCGCGCAATCCCACCGCGCCCGCCATGTCCTGCAATTCGCAATCGCCGTTGGCGGCGCAAGTCAGGCAATCGAGCGGGTGATCGGAGATATAAAGCTCCATCACTCCGCGCCGAAGCTGCTTCAAACGCGGCGTCTGGGTCGAAACGACGAGCCCTTCCGCGACCGGCGTGGTGCAGGAGGCGGGCGTGCCGTTACGACCCTGGATTTCGACAAGGCACAGGCGGCACGAACCGAACGCGTCGAGCGTATCCGTGGCGCAGAGCTTCGGGACCTGGATCCCCGCCTCCATCGCCGCGCGCATGATCGACGTGCCCTCGGCCACCTCGATCTTGGTACCGTCGATGGTGAGCGTCACGGTCTTCGCCGAAGCGCTCGGCTTCGTGCCGTAATCGGTTTCGTGGATCAGGCCCATGATCGGTCCTTCACTCAGCGGCGGCGCGCTTGGCGCCTGCGCCGAAATCTTCGGGGAAATGGTGTAGCGCGCTCAGCACCGGATAGGGCGTGAAGCCGCCCAGCGCGCAAAGCGAACCGAATTTCAGCGTCTGGCAGAGATCTTCGAGCAGCGCGGTGTTCGCCGCGCGATCCTGCCCGGCGACGATCTTGTCGATCGTTTCCACCCCGCGCGTCGAGCCGATGCGGCACGGTGTGCATTTGCCGCAGGATTCATGCGCGCAGAATTCCATGGCAAACCGGGCTTGGGCGGCCATATCGACGCCGTCGTCGAACACGACGATGCCGCCATGGCCGATCAAACCATCGCGCGCGGCGAAGGCTTCGTAGTCGAATGGCGTGTCGAACAACGCACGCGGGAAATAGGCGCCAAGCGGCCCGCCGACCTGCACCGCGCGCACGGGGCGGCCCGAGGCCGAACCGCCGCCGATGTCGTCGACCAATTCACCCAACGTCACGCCGAAGGCGGTCTCGTACAGGCCGCCATGTTTGACGTTGCCGGCCAATTGAATGGGCATCGTGCCGCGCGACTTGCCCATCCCGAAATCGCGATACGCGTCGGCGCCGTTCGCCAAAATCCACGGCACGGTCGCGAGCGAGATCACGTTATTGACGACCGTGGGCTTGCCGAACAGGCCGCGATGGGCGGGCAAAGGCGGCTTGGCGCGCACCGTGCCGCGCCGGCCCTCCAGGCTTTCGAGCAACGCCGTTTCCTCGCCGCAGACATAAGCGCCAGCCCCCACGCGGATCTCGATATCGAAATCGGCGCCGAGCTGCTTGTTCGCACGCGCGATGCGCAAGGCGGCGTCCATCGTCGCGATGGCGTGCGGATACTCGGAGCGGATATAGACGAAACCCTTCGCCGCACCGACCGCGAAGCCGGCGATCGCCATGCCTTCGATCAATGCGAAGGGATCGCCTTCCATCAACATGCGATCGGCGAAGGTACCGGAATCGCCTTCGTCGGCATTGCAGACGATGTATTTGCGATCGCCTTCCGCCGCGCGCACCGTGTTCCACTTGATGCCGGTCGGGAACCCCGCCCCGCCCCGCCCGCGCAAACCCGATCGCGTTACGGCGTCGATCGTCGCTTGCGCGCCCAAGCTACGTGCGCGCTCCAGACCTTTGAACGCGACCGGCGCCAAAGGATCGGCGATACCGCAGCGTTCGAACGTCAAACGCGTTTGGCGCGCGAGGAACGGGATCGCATCCGTCGCGCCCAACGACTTCGCATGCGGCTTGTCGGCGATCACCGCATCGAGGATCGAAGCAACCTCATCCGCCTCGACCGGGCCGAACGCGATGCGCCCTTGCGGTGTCTCGAGTTCCAGCATCGGTTCGAGCCAGTAAAGCCCGCGCGAGCCGGTGCGCACGAGATCGATGGCTAGACCACGCGCTTGCGCCGCCGCGTGCAACGCCTTGACGACGGCATCGGCGCCGACCGCCAAAGTGCCCGCATCGCGCGGCAGGAAAAAACGCAAACCGCTCATCGCACGCACCCGTCGATCAGCGTATCGAGCCGCGTTTGCGTGAGGCGCCCATGAAGCTCGCCGTCGAGCATCGCGGCGGGTGCCGTCGCGCACAGACCGAGACAGAAAACCGGTTCGAGGGTGAGCGCCGCGTCGTGGCCCTTCGCGCGGGCGCTGGCGTGTTCGACCAACGCATCGGCACCGCGCGATTGGCAAGCCTCGGCGCGGCAAACGCGCAGCACATGGCGGCCCGGCTTGGTCGCGCGGAAATCGTGATAGAACGTGACGACACCGTGGATTTCGGCGCGGCTGAGATTCAGCGCCTTGGCGACCGGCTCGATCGCCGCATCGTCGATATAGCCGAATTCCTTTTGCAGCGCGTGGAGGATGGGCAGCGCCGCCCCGTCCAACGCCTTATGCGCTTCGATGATCGCGTCGGCGCGCGCGTTGTCCCAGGTCATTCGGGGCTCCCTCCCGGCGTGAATCATCCGCCCGGAGCCCGAAAAGGGTCAATAAATCAATCCCATGGTGCGATAGCAAAAACCTATCAGCCGATCAGGACGCACCTAGAGTTTGTGCCAATAGCTTGGCCTCCACCACCAGTGCCGCCGTTTGCGGCGTCATCGGCTCGCGATGCGGCACCACAAGGCCGATCGTCGGATGGGTTTCGTCGCCGGTGATCGGGATCGCACGGATCGTCTGCGTCAGCCCCAAAGTCTCGGCGAGCTTGGCCGGCATCACGCTGGCCCAGCGCCCGGTGCGCACATGGGCGAACAGCACGATCATCGAATTCGACTCCAACGTGGGCGGCGTGGGCTCGCCCGCCGCGCGCAGCATATGGTCGACGATGCGACGGTTCTGCATGTCCTGCGTCAACAGGCACAGCGGGATCTTGCCGACCTCGGCCCATGTCACCGTTTCGCGATCGCCCAACGGCGCATCGGCCGAGGTGAGCAGCACGTAATGCTCGCGATAAAGCGGCACGGTCTGCACTTTGCCGATCGGTTCGTTATCGACATAGGTGAGGCCGGCGTCGATTTCGAGATTTTCGAGCAGGCCCAATATCTCGACGGAGTTGCGCGAGACGATGGTGAAGGTCACTTCCGGGTGGCGCTGGCGGAACGGCGTGGTCAGCGACGCGACCATCGCCAGCGCCGTGGGCACGGCCGCGATCTTCAGATGCCCGGCGAGCCCGTGTTTGAGGGCGCGGATCTCCTGCCGCATGGCGCGGGAATCGCCGACGATGCGCCGCGCCCATTCCAGCACGCGCTCGCCTTCCGGCGTGAAACTGTGGAACCGCGCCCCGCGATTGACCAGCAGCACGCCCAGCGTGTCCTCGAGTTGCTTGATCGCGGCCGAAAACGTCGGCTGGGTCACGCGGCTCGCCTCAGCCGCACGGCCGAAATGCTTCTCCTGCGCCAAGGCGATCAGAAATTCGAGCTTGTCGATCATGCCCCGTTCCGCTTCCGGGCAGGATCGTAGCGCGGCGGCGGCGGCGAAGCCACCGCCGCGCAGGGCGCATCAAGCGGTGATATCGACCTTCTTCGAATTCATCAAATCGGCGAGATAGCTCGACAGATCGGTCGAATCTTCCTCGTCCTCCTCGTCGGTCGAGGATTCGAGCAACTCGGTCAATTCCTCGAGCGCCGATTTGGACGACGATCCCGACGCCCCCTTCGCCCCACCGGCCCCGCCACCCGGCGGCGGACCACCGGCGCCACCGCCCGGCGGCGGTCCCGAGGGGCGCCCGCCCCCCTGCGGCCCGTTAGCCTTCATGTTCGCTTCGAACTTGTCGAGGGCGGCCGTGATCTTGTCGGCGTCGTCTTGCGTGACCTTCCCGGATTGCACATCCGCCGCGATCTGCTTGTCGAGTGCGGCACGCATCGCCTTGGGATCGGACGGTGCGCCGGTGGTGCTCGACGAACCGGCCGTCGTGCCGGTCGCGGATGTGCTGTCGCTTGTCGAGCTGGACGATTTGCTGTTTTTGGCGAGCGCTGCCGCCAACGCCGTGTTGTAGCTGCTGCTGGCATTCAACGAAGAAACGGACATCGGACACTCCTTGGCGCTTCGGCGCCGTTAAAAAGCAGCGTTCTGCTGCGGATCGAAAAACATCGACTTTAACGAGGGGAATGTCGCATGCCCGCCGGCCACGGCGGTGTAACGAAGCGTGCCGAATTGTGACCCGGGAGTCGTGCCGAGCCCATCTAAAATACATCTCGATTCGACATTAGAAATTAGCATTTAGTTATTGATATAAAACATATAAATAAAACTCGTCAGGACTAACATGTTAGCCTTGACATCATGCGTCTTGTCACAAATGATCGGCGGCACAGACAAACCAATCTCGTCGGGGGAAACACCATGCGCTATCTCGCCGCCGCGACGCTTCTCGCGTTCGCCATGGGCACGGCCGCCGCTACGGCCGCCGAAACCATCCGCATCTTCGCCAACTCCGCCCACCAAGACGCCTTCACCGGCCGTCCGGGTGCGACCGAAGGCAATCTTCAGGTCGCGTTCGAGAAGGAAACCGGCATCAAGGTCGTGTGGGACACCGTCCCCTGGCCGCAGATGCGCCAGAACTTCCAGCGCGCGATGGCCTCGTCCTCGGGCGCCTATGACGTCGTGATGGTCATCAACGACTGGGCGACCGAGGATACGCTCGCCAAGCTGCTGCCGCTCGAAAGCCTGTCGCCCGCGATCGACGACAAGGACGACATCTTCAAGCCGATGCGCGACATGTTCACGCTCAAAGGCCAGCTCGTCGGCCTGCCGATCCGCTCCAACCCGCAGATCGTGCATTTCAACAAAACGATCTTCACCGAGAAGGGTGTCGCCGAACCGCGCAGCTTCGCCGAATTGATGGATGCGGCCCTGAAGGTCGCGGGCAAGCGCGCCGATGGCGCCAGCGTCTACGGGTTCGGCCTGAAGGTCGCGGCCGACGACGACATGACGCTGGTGTTCAAGGCCTTCGGCGGCGACGTGCTGACCAAGGACTATCGCGTGCTGATCAACAGCCCGCAAAACGCCGCGACGCTGCAAAAGATGAAGCAGCTTTACGACGGCGGCGGCTTGGCGCCGAACTTCGCCACGACCGATACGGTCGCAACGCAAAACCTGATGCGCGAAGGCCTGCTCGGCTTCGTGCTGTTCGGCGACAACTACTATAACCGCTTCAACGATCCGCGCAGCTCGCGCGTCGCGGGCCAGGTCGGGTTCTTCCCGATCCCCGGCGCCCCGGGTGCCGCGGGCCCCGCGAAGGTCGCGTTCTGGGCCGTCGCCCTGCCCGCCAACGGCCCCGCCGCGAACCGCGGCGCCGCATGGCGCTTCGCGCAGTATTATTCGTCGAAGGCCGCGCAGGTGCAGATGGCGATCAACGGCAACGGTCCGGCCCGCCGCTCGACGCTGGAGAACGAGCGCTTCAAGGCCGACGCGCCTTACGCCGCGGCTTCCGCCGTCGCGCTTGCGAATGCGGTCGAAATCTTCCCCGCGTTCGACGGCACGCCGCAGGTCCAGGCCGTGGTGGCGGAAGAAACGGTGCTGGCGATCACCGGCCGCAAGCCGATCGCCGAAGCCCTGAAGACCGCCGAAGCGCGCATCACGGCGATCGTCGCCGAGAAGCGTCCCGCCCGCTAACGCAACGGTTAGGAACGGCCGCGCCATGTCCGACTATAAAATCGCCCAGGCGGGACTGAAGACCCGCGAGATCGACGTCCTCGTCCTGGGCGGGGGCATGGCCGGCTGTTTCGCCGCGATGGCGGCACGGCGCGACGGCGCCTCCGTCGTGCTGGTGGAGCCGACCAACGCGCTCGGCGGCCAGGGTACCGCCGGCGGTGTCGCCGGGTTCTGCGGCGACAGCGAACGCGTCAACGATCTGTTCGCCGAACTGATCGCAAGACTGCGCAAGAGCGGCCGGATCGATCCCTATGATCCCAACGACGATCGCCGCGCTTACGATCTGGAGATCTGCGCCTTCTATCTCCAGGAAATGGTCGCCGAAAAGGGCGTGGAAGTCTGGCTCCACGCCCGCGCGATCGACGCGCAAGCCGCCAACGGCCATGTCGAGAAGGTGCTGGTGTCTTGCGGCGCCACGCTGGTCGAGGTGCGCCCGCGTGTGGTGATCGATGCGACCGGCAACGCCACTATCCCCGATATGATCGGGCTCGAGACGCTGCATCTGGGCCCGCGCAAGCAATTGCCGATGAGCCTTTATTTCACGCTGTGGGACACCCATAGGCCGGTCACGCCGTTCCTGCCGGATTCCTGCCCGCGCTTCGACAACGACGACAATCTGCCGATGACATCGCTGCATTGCTTCGCCGACGGGCGCGTCGAAGTGAAAATGAAAGTCGTCGGCTTCGACGCCGCCGATGGGTTCAGCCTGTCGCAGGCCGAAATCCATGCCCGCCGCCAAATGATGGGCTTGATCTATTATCTGCAAACGCGCGGCTATCGCGGCCGCCATGGCGCCTTCGGCGGCAAGCCGCTGGCCACGCACGTCCTCGCTTCCGTCTCGCGCAATATCGGCCAGCGTGAAGGCCGCCGCGTCGTCGGGCGCTACACGATCACCGATGACGATGCGCGCACGTCGCTGCTGCGCGACGACGCGATCGCGGTCGGCACCTATCACCTCGATTATCACTGGACGGATACCGAGAAGCGCGCGGGTACCGGCATCACCGATATGGTCGAGCCCTATCACATCCCGCTGGCCGCGCTGATCCCGGCGGGATCGGACAATATCTTGTGCCCCGGCCGTTCGGTCTCGGGCGAGCAATTGGCGATGAGCTCCTACCGGGTCATGGCGACCTGCGCGCAGACCGGCTACGGCGCCGGTATCGCCGCCGCATTGGCCGCGCGTAGCGGGAAATCGCTAACCGAAATCGACACGGGCACGCTGCGCGAGCGTATCGTCGCCGGCAAGCAATCGCTCGATCTCGCCGATTACGGGGATTATTTGCGCTGCCTGCGCTTCAGCGACGAAGCATTGCCGCTGCCCGCGCAAAGCGTTCCGCAAGGCGCCAACGCGCCGCGTCGCGATCTCGCTTTGGCGCAAACGCGCGACGGCAATTTCGTCGTGGCGCGTTTGACGACGCCGGCGCGCATCGAGCTTGCCCTGCGCCGCCGCACGAAGTGGAAAAGCTGGGCGGCGCTGACCAGCGACACGCCCCTCGCCGCCATGCATCTTGGTGCGGATCTGCGCATCGCCGCCCAAACGATCGATGGCGCCTGGGGCACGCTGGAAGCCGTACTTCCGCCGCGTGATGCGCAAGCCGCGTCGCCGATCGCCGCCAAGTTCGTGCCCGGCCAAATGACGCAGACCGCCGCGCCGGAATTTCCCGATGCCGTCACGCTCTCCGGATTCCAGCGATTGACGGCGGCGCATTGCACGTTGAACGACGGCGAATCGATCCGCCTTGCCTTCTTGGCGGACGGGCTTGTCGCCCTCGCCCGGCAGCGGGGTGCATTGCTGCTGGCCCGTATCGCGGACCAAGCCGATTTGTCGTCGGAACCCGCCTGCTTCGCCACATCGGTCGGTGTGGCGATCGTTTATCGCCTGGCCAATGGATCGACGCGTTTCTGGGAAGGCCCGATCGAGCGCTTCGCCATTCCGCAGGCGCCGCAGCCGACCGCCGCCGACCTCAAAGGCCGGCCTTATAAAGATCATCTGATCCTCGCCGCCTCGTGATCAAAGCACCGTCCAAAGCCTTGCACGCGTGGGCGCTGGTCGCCCCGCTTTACGCCCTGCTCGCCGCGATCGTGGCGTTGCCGGAGATCGTGGCACTGGCGCTGAGCTTCACCGATTACTCGATCGGCCGCGATCCGCGCTGGATCGGCGAAGTGAATTACATGCGCACGCTGGGCTCCGCCTCGTTCTGGGCGGCGGCCTTGCGCACGCTGATCTTCGTCGCCATCGCCGTGGTGCTCGAGGCCGCGGTCGGCTTGCTGCTCGCCTGCCTGCTGATCCGCCGCATTCCGATGCGCGGGCTTGCCATCGCCTGCCTGATCGCGCCCATCGCGATGAGCCACGCAGTCACGGCGACGATCTGGGCCTATCTGCTCGACTTCAATGTCGGCCCGGTGAACTACGTCACCAATCTGATGGGCTTGGGCCGTATCCCGTGGCTCACCGAGGCGGGCACGGCACTGATCGTCGTGGCACTGATCGAGTTCTGGGCGGGCATGCCGCATGTGCTGGTCATGCTCTATCCCGTGCGCGCCGCCTTCCCGCGCGAGATCTACGAGGCGGGCGAGATCGACGGCGCCACGCCGTTCCAGCGTTTCCGTTATCTGACCTGGCCGATGATCCGGCCCGCATTTTTGATCGCCGTCGTGTTCCGCATCATCATCACCTTCCGTGCTTTCGGCGTGGTGTGGATCCTGACCAAAGGCGGTCCGGTGGACGCGTCGGAAATCCTGTCCGTGCATCTCTACAAGATCGGTTTCGTTTATTGGGAGTTCGGCCGCGCCGCATCGATCGCATGGTTGATGTTGCTGCTGACCGCCGTGGTGTCGTCCTGGGCGATGGTGCGGCTCTATCGCGAATCCTTCGCCCCGAAGGAAGCCGCATGAACGACCAAGCCGAACGCGCCACGCCGTGGCAGCTCGCGACGATCGCCTTCTTCGTGTTGCTGGCGATCTTCCCGATCATCGTGGTCGCGGTGTCGTCGTTCAAGCTGCCGCGCGACATCTTCTCCTACAAGCCGATCGTGATCTTCGAACCCACGTTCGGCAATTACACCGATCTGTTCCGCAACTGGCCGAAATTCACGGACGGCTTGATCAACTCGCTTGCCGTGACGATCGGCTCGATCGCCCTCGTTCTCGCCGTGTCGCTGCCCGCCGCTTGGGCCTTTTCGCGAATGTCCCAGCATGGCGGGGTCGGCAAATCGGCGATGTCGCTCTTTGCCATGAAGATGCTGCCGCCCTTGGTCATCACCGTGCCGCTGTTTCCGATCTTCAGCGCGATCGGCCTCGACGATTCGAAACTTGGCCTGATTCTCGTCTACGCGGCGATGGAGTTCAGTTTGGCCGTCCTGCTGCTGAAAACCATGATCGACGGCATCCCGCGCGAGTTGGAGGAAGCCGCGTTGATCGATGGCTGCACCGGAATCCAGGCGTTCCGGCGCGTGACCTTGCCGCTGCTGCTGCCCGGCATCGTCACGGTCGCGATCTTCACGACGCTGTTCGTGTGGAACGATTACCTATTCGCATTGGTGCTGACGACCGCGCGCTCGGTCACCGCCCCCGTCGTGCTCGCCGACATGCTGGCGAGTATCGGCGAAGGCCGTTCGACCTGGGGCGAGGTTTTCGCCGCCGCGACGGTCCAGCTGCTGCCCGTGCTAATCTTCACCTTCATCGTCCAGCGCAAGATGATGTCGAACGGTGCCGCCGGAGGCCTCAAAGGATGAGCGAGACGCTCGATATTCACGCGCGGCCGCCCTTGCAGCGCGAGCGCGGCTACGACGCGTTCGAGACCGGGCTGATGGAAGGCGCGATCCAGTCCGGCCAGTTCCTGAGCCAGCGCGAGATCGGGGCGCTGACCAATCTGCCCGAACGCGCGACGCGCGAATTGATCGCGCAATTGATCGGCGAAGGCCTGTTGGAGACGGCGCGCCAGCGCGGCTTCAAAGTCGCCAGCGTCGACGTGTCGCTGATCCGCAACGCGTTCCAGCTGCGCCGCTTCGTCGAATGCGGTGCCGTGATGGAGTTTTGCACGAGCGCTTCCGACGACGAACTCGCCGCCCATCGACGCGCGCATGAAGCCGTGCTGGCCGAGGTGACGCCCCAGCCAGACGCCGCGTTCCGCGAGCGCTATTACGCCGTCGATCGCGAGCTTCACGCGGCGATCATCGCCGCCTTGCGCAATCCGCTGATCGAGAACGCCTACCGCGTCAACGCGCTGAAGATCCGCCTGATCCGCCGCACGCAAGTGCGGCCCGAACGCTTCATGGCGCTGACGATCCGCGAGCATCTCGCCATCGTCGCGGCTTGCGCGCGGCGCGATCGCTACGCCGCCGCCGACGCGATGGGTGTGCATATCGACAACACGATGCGCCGCGTGATGGGGCTCGACTGACATGACGGCGCGGTCCTGGTTCGTCACCGGCGGGACCAGCGGCATCGGCCGCGCCTTGGTCGATGCGGCGATCGCGAACGGCGAACGCGCGACCTTCACCGGCCGCAATGTCGGCGCGCCGCCGAGCCCGAACGCGCGGGCGCTGCCGCTCGACCTCGCCGATCCCGCCGCCGTCGCGGCGATGGCGCCGCATCTGGCCGATATCGACGTTTTGGTGAACTGCGCGGGCCAGGGCTTGCTCGGTTCGATCGAGGAAGCGAGCGAGGCCGAAACCGCGCGGCTGTTCGAGATCAATTTCTTCGCCGGTTTGCGTTTGATCCGCGCCGCCTTGCCGCATATGCGCGCGCGCCAAAGTGGCTGGATCGTCAATATCGGTTCCATCGCCGCACGCAAGGGTCCGGCGGGTTCGGGGCTTTACGCCGCGACCAAGGCGGCGTTGCGCGCGATGTCCGACGCGCTGGCCGAGGAAGTGCGTCCCTTCGGCATCCGGGTGATGGTCGTCGAGCCCGGCGCGTTCCGGACCGCGATCGCGGGATCCGGCCGGGTGGAAGCGGCACAGCGCTTACCGATCTACGACGCGACATCCGGCAAACGACGCGACACGGTGCGCGCGATCGACGGCACACAAGCGGGCGATCCCGTCCGCGCGGCCGAGGCGATCCGTGCGGCAATGCTGGCGGAAACGCCGCCGGCGTGCTTGGTGCTCGGCGCGCAGGCCCATACGCGCGCGGTTACGGTCGCGAAAGATGCGCTCGACGAACTTCGGCGCTGGGAAGCGGTGGCCCGCGGCGCGGATTTCCCGCCCGACGGTCATTGACTTGGCTATAAGCGAAACCTAGAGTTCACGGTAGCACTGTGCCGCCGGTCCCCGCGTGTCGGGGCGACGCGAACCGCCTTCGCGCGGTTCCCAACGGCCAAGCTGCGGTTCATCCATAATCGGCCCGGGAGACCGGCGCGCGGCGTCGCCGTATACGGCCGTCGGCGTCGTTTGGGCCATAACAACGGGAGCCAAAGAATGATCTCGACCGATCGCCGTAGTTTATTGATGGGCACCGCCGCTTTGGCCGCCGGCGCGCTGGCGCCGCGTTTCGCCGCCGCGCAAAGCCCCGCCCCGCTTGCCCCGCAACCGGGTGCTTGGCGCAAATTCGAAATGACCACGGCGTTGAAGATCGACGCCAAAAACGGCCAGGCCCAGGCCTGGATTCCGCTGCCGAATTTTACGGCGCAGGATTGGTTCCGCCCCGAAGGCAGTACCTGGTCGGGCAATGCCAAGGCGACGACGGTTAAGAAAGACGCGAAATATGGCGCGGAGTTCCTACATGTCGAGTGGGATCCGGCGGAGCGCGCCCCGGTCGTTGAGGTCGTCAGCCGTTTCTCGACGCGCGATCGCGCGATCGACCTCGCCAAGCCCACGAACGTGACGCAACTCACGACCGAAGAGCGCACGCTGAACCTCTCGGCGACCGAGTTGATCGCGACAGACGGCATCGTCAAGACGACCGCCGATCGCATCACCGCGGGCAAGACGACCGATATCGCGAAGGCCGAAGCGATCTATCAATGGATCGTCGAGAACACGGCGCGCAATCCGGCGACGCGCGGCTGCGGCGTCGGCAACATCAAGAACATGCTGGAGATCGGCGACCTCACCGGTAAATGCGCCGATTTGAACGCGTTGTTCGTCGGCCTCGCCCGCGCTTCGGGTCTGCCCGCGCGCGACGTCTATGGTCTGCGCGTGGCGCCGTCGGCCTTCGGCTATCGCAGCCTCGGGGCGGGTTCTGCCAACATCACCCGCGCCCAGCATTGCCGTGCCGAAGTGTGGCTGGACGGTTTCGGCTGGACGCCCGTGGACCCCGCCGACGTGCGCAAGGTGATCCTGGAGGAACCGCCGGGCAAGCTCGCCATCGACAACGCGGTCGTCGTTTCCGCGCGCAAGGCGCTGTTCGGCGCGTGGGAGATGAACTGGGCCGCCTATAACGTCGCGCATGACGTGGCGTTGCCCGGTTCCAAGGGGCCGAAGGTCGAATTCCTGATGTATCCGCAGGCCGAACTCGCCGGCGAACGTTTGGATTGCCTCGATCCCGACGCCTTCGCCTATACGATCACCTCGAAGCCGATCACGGCCTGACAAGCGTTATGACCGGCGATCGTCCCATCTATTTGGACAATAATGGGACGACGCCGGTCGCTGACGACGTCCTCGCGGCGATGCTGCCCTATTTGCGCGACGAATACGGCAACGCGTCGTCGACGACCGATCTGGGCCGCCGCGCCAAGGCCGCCATCGACAAGGCGCGCGAGCAGGTCGCCGCACTGATCGATGCCGATCCCGCCGATATCGTTTTCACCAGCGGCGGCACGGAAGCGAGCAATCACGCGATTCATGGCTTCGCGGAGATCGCACCGCCCGCACGGCGCAAGATCGTCACCTCCGTCGTCGAACATCCGGCGACGGAGAATGCCTGCAAGCGCCTGGAACGCGGCGGCTATAGCGTCGTCCGCTTGCCCGTGAATCGCGACGGCGTGGTCGATCTTTCCGTCGCCGCGCGCGAAATCGACGATACGACAGCGCTGGTCACGATCATCCATGCGCAGAACGAGATCGGCACGCTCGAACCCGTCGGCGAACTCGCCGCACTGGCGTCGAAGTTCAGAATTCCCGTCCACGCCGACGCGTCGCAATCGCTCGGCAAGGTTCCCGTTTCCGTGCGGCAATGGCGCGTCGATGCGCTGACCATCGCGGGCCACAAGCTGTACGCGCCCAAGGGCATCGGCGCGCTCTATCTGCGTCGCGTGCTGAACGTGCCCAATCTGTTCGACGGGGCCGGCCAGGAACAAGGCCGCCGCCCGGGTACGGAGAATGTCGCCTATATCGCCGGGCTGGGCGAAGCCTGCGCGATCGCCGCCAAGCGCCTCGCCGATGATTCCAAACGCCTGGAAGCGTTGCGCGAGCGGTTATGGACACGCCTATCGGCCGCCGTACCTGACTTAATTCGCGTCGCCGCCGGCGCGGCGACTTTGCCCAATACGCTGAACGTGCTGTTCCCCGATGCCGTGGGCAACGACATTCTGGCGCGCCTGCCCGATGTCTTCGCCTCGACGGGCTCCGCCTGCCATGCGGGCGACAGCAAACCGTCGAGCATCATTCTGGCTTTGGGCTATGCGCCCGATGTCGCGTTGGGCGCCGTGCGCTTGACGTCCGGCCGCTCGACGACCGAAGCGCAGATCGACGCGGCGGCCGATAAGCTCGCCGCCGCGTGGAAATCGTTACGCTAACGCGCCTTCGCAGAAGATCGCGACGTCGAGCGTATCGCGGCGGTTTACGCGCCCGATGATCGCGGCTTGCGCATAACCGGCGGCGTGCAGCAACCCGAGCGCTTGCTTCGCCGCCGCTTCGGGCACGGAGGCGAGCAACCCGCCCGAGGTTTGCGGATCGAGCAGCAGCGCTTCTTCGATCGCGTCGGGCAATGCGCCGTCCGCCTCCCGGCGCAGCATCCCGCCCTGCACGGCGTTCTGCGCCGTGAGGGTCGAGCGATAACCCGTTTTGGCGAGATCGAGCGCCCCCGGCAGCAACGGGATCGCGCCCAGATCGAGGCGCACTTCCAAACGGCCGGGACGCAGCATCTCCATCAAATGCCCGGCGAGACCGAAACCGGTCACGTCGGTCATGGCATTGGCGATAGGGCCGAGGATCGGCAGCGCGTCGGCATTCGAACGGCGCATCGCCTCGATCGCCGCCGTCGCGACCGAGGCGTGAACGGCGCCGCGCATATCGGCGGCCATGATCAGCCCCACGCCGATCGGCTTGGTCAGGATCAACACATCGCCCGCGACCAGGCCGGTCTTGGGCTTGAGCGCTTCGGGCGACGCGCGGCCCACAACCGATAGGCCGAAAGCCAACCCCTCGCCCTCGCCCGAATGGCCGCCGATCAACGCGATGCGTTGCGCATCGAGCACCTTGCGTGCACCCGCCAGCAACGCGACCAGATCGGATTCGACGATGCGGGGCGTGGCGCGCGGTACCGTCGCCAACGCCATAGCGCGCGTGGGGTCGCCGCCCATTGCCAGCACGTCGTTGATCGCATGGAGCGCCGCGATCTCGCCGAACATATAGGGATCGGCGATCATCGCCGATATCTGATCGATCGTTTCGATCTGCGCGATCCCCGGTGCGATCTCCGTCACCGCCGCGTCGTCGCCAAGCCCAACCAGAATTTTATCGCGCGGGCCAGGCGCCACAGGCAAACGCGACAAGGCGCGCGCCAACGGATCGGGGCCGATCTTGGCCGCACAACCCGCACAGCGCATGGCACTGCCCGACGCGATTTCCTCGGCCGAGGCGGGCCGCGCCATATTGCGCCCGAATTCGGCGAACATCGCCATGAAGCGACGATCGATCGAATCCTTCCAGCGCCACAGCCGCGCGCCCGCCCAGGCGAAATAGCGCCCGCGCCCCGCGATCGCCTTGCCGTCGCCGGTATTGAGCAGAACCAGAAAATCCGTCTGCGCCTTGTGCGCTTCCAGACTTTCGCCCGTCGCGCGGGCGCGGAGATTCTTCGCCAGGATCGGGCCTTGGCGCACGGCGAACACGCCGGCCTTTTCGCGCGGATCGTCTTCCCTTGTCGCGCAATCGCCGACGGCGAACACGTCGTCGCGACCCTCGACCTGCAAGGTCGGACCGATGGCGATCGAGCCATCCGGCGCCAGCTTCAGCCCCGTCTTGGCGAGCCAGGACGGGGCGCGTGCGGCGGTCGAGACGAGCACGAGATCGGCCTCGTGGAAACGCCCGTCATCGGCACGCACACCTGTCGCCGTCACTTCGATCGCCCGGAAGCCGCTGTGGAACGCGATCGCGTGTCTACGTAGCGCCAGCCTTGCGAGCAGGCGTACGCCCGTGTTGAGCGTGGGCATCAGCTTGGCGCCGCTGAGCAACGCGACTTCCGCATCCGCGATCCCGTCGCGCGCGAGGCGCGCCTTCAATGCGCAGGCAAGCTCGAACCCCGCCGCCCCGCCGCCGACAATGGCGAAACGCTTGGGGCGCGGATTGGCGTGCAACGCCGCCTCAAATTTCGCCAGGAAGGTCGAGATCGGCTTGACGAGCAGCGCGTGCTCGGCGACCCCTTGAATGGCCGATACGTCCGGTGTGATCCCGACATCGATCGATAGCGTGTCGAAATTCAGCGCCGGGCGATCGGCAAAGGCGACACGCTTCTCGGCGAGGTCGAGCCCGGTCGCGGGCGCGTGGATCAACCGCGTGTTCGTGGCGCGCGCCAGGCGCCACAGATCGATATGAGTCTCGTCATGCGTGTAAGCGCCCGCGATATGGCCCGGCAACATGCCGGAATACGGCGTCAGCAAACGGTCGGTCACGAGCGTGAGCCGCATGCCTGCCGGCCGGTCCATGCCGAAAGCGGTCATGACTTGGACATGCGCATGGCCGCCGCCGACCAGGACGATATCGTGCCGGATGATTTCCGCGCGCTGGATCATCCGTCGGTCCGATCCTTGTAGCTTTCGGCGTCGATCCAATCCTTGAAGGCCGTCTGCACCGCCTTGCCGGTGACGAGGCCGTCGCGCCAATTCGGGATCGACGGCCGGACGATCAGCATCCAGCCTTTGCCGAACGCGTCGAGGTTCAGGAATTTCGGTCGGTTGTCGAGCTCGGGATTGGCGGCCACGACGATGCCGGGAAACGCGGCGCGCGCCGCCCCCACCCATTTGCCGCATTCGATCGTAGCGAAAGAGCGGTTTTTCTCGAAATCGCGGCCCACGCGCTTGGGCGTAAAGACCAGCACGTCGCCCGCCAGCGAGATCGAAATCGGCGTGAACCCGGCGCGCAACGTGCCGTCGCCCAGATCCTCGTACCAGATCTGGTTGTCGACGTCGTAATGGAGATGTTCGGGATATTCGATGCCGTCGATCGTCGCCATGGCGCGATCCTAATACGTCAATACGCGCCCGTCGCCCTCCATGATCTGCTCGATCATGGCGGCGGCCCCCATTACGCCTTCGCATTCGGGGATCAGATCGTCTTTGGTGACGCCGAACAGTTCCAGATTGGCCGGGCACGCCCAGAATTTCACGCCGTGCCCATGCGCCTCGCGGATCCAATCGAGCACCGAACGCGGAGAGTCGGGCCGCGTGCGGAGCTTCTCCGCAACACCCTTCAGCAGCAGTTTGCCGGCCGTCGCCGTGCACACGACGTCGACCTTGTAGTCCATCGCGGCGGCGACCGACGCGTGATAGAACGGCGCCCCGAGTTCTTCCGGATTGCGCGGGTCGGTGTTCATCAACACGATCAGGAGGCGGCGCATGACGCCTCCGTCCCGAACACGAACACATCCGTGCCGATCTCGCCGCGATACGTCGCGTCGATCGCCGCGTTCTCCGCATCGGTCAGATCGCCGGGTGCGGCATCTCTATTCAATGCCGCGCAGAGCGCATCCGCGACCGCTTCCAAGATCGCGTCCATCGGCGGCAGCGGCGTCAGGAACTCCGACAGCGACGCGACGCGCACGGGGCCGGGCATCACCAGACTTTTGGCGAAAGCCTCGCGATCGAGCGTGGCGACCAGCGTGCCCTGAAGCATCAAGCGCGCGCCCGCGACGAGACCGCTGGAACCCGAAATCTTCTCGCCGCCCACGCGCACGTCGTGCGGCGATACGTAGTCAGCGCGCACACCCAGTTGCGTGACGGCGGAGGTGATCGCCTTGCCCACGGTCGCCGCAAAGACTTTCGGGTCGCGCCCATCGACAAATAAGTCCCAGGCGAGAATGCCGGGATCCATATAGACGGCCCCGCCGCCTGTCACGCGCCGCGCGATTTCCCACGGGCCCTTGCGCGCGGCATCGGCGAATTTCTGACCGTTGCCGAGCAATACGCAAGGCACATAGCGATGGAAGCGCAGCAGGCCTTCGTCGCCGCTTTCGGCAAGGGCGGCACTCGCCGCGACATTCCAGCGCGAGGGCCGCACGCCGGTATCGACGATGCGCAAGACTCGGCGCATCAAGCTTCCTCAATTTTGAGGCGCCGTCCCCATTTGTCGAAGAAATTGCCTTCGTTGAGCACGAGGCGATCTTCGTCGATGCGCATCTCCAGCGCGCGCAATTGCAAACGCGCGGTCGGATTGTCGAGCGGGCCGCCGCCGTCGCGCGCGGTCACCGGGAAGAACGACGCACCCGACCAATCCGCGCCCGCACCGGCGAACATCACGACGATGTCGTTCCACTCGATCTCGTCGCCGATGACATTGAAATAGGTCGAACACAGCGGCGTGACCGCCTTAGCGTCGATATCGACCAGCACGATCAGCGCGGTGAATTCGCCCGTCTCGGCGAATTCCTGCTTGATCCAGGCTTCGAAATCATTGGCCTTGGATTTCGCCTTAGTAGTCGACACGCGGCGTCTCCGGCATGTTGTTCGCGAACAATTCCCAGAACGACGAGCCGAAGCGCGCTTCGTACCACGCCTCGAACTTGGCGAGTTCGGCTTGGGTCGCTTCGTCGTCGCCAGAGCGCAAAGCCTGCGCGACCGGCACGAAAGCGTCCAGCGCTTCCTTGCGCCCGCCGGCCGCGTTCGGCGCCCAGTCCAAGCGATCGGCGAGCGACAGGCGCGCACTCTCCCCCGCCTGTTCGTCATGCTCGACGGCGCGCACCACGTCGGCGATGCGGGTCATCAGATTGAGGCGCCGGAACGCGTGGCTGCGCGCGGTTTCGAGGGCGGCGATCTTCGCCGCCGCTTCGCGCCGATACGCGTCTTCACCTTTCGAAGCGGCCTCGGCCGCTTGGCGCAACGATGCGAGATAAATGCTCATCGTGCGCCCCCGGAATCTGGCGGAAGAGAATGGGAGTCGAACCCACCTAGGACCGGCTCGCGGCCCCACCCGGGTTTGAAGCCCGGACGCCCCACCGGGGACGAGTCTCTTCCGATTTTAAGCACGTTGGACTTGCCTTCTTCTTGCCCCAGCTTGCGGAACAGATCAAGCCGATGCGGGTTGGGCCGGCGCAAATCGCCCTTGCGCAGGGTAACGCCGTGCCGGTCGAAGAATTCGAGGATTTGGATCGCGACCTTGCGGCCGTTGTCGAGCCGGTCGCGCAATTGCGCGGCGGTGAAATTCGCGTCTTTGGCCTTGGCTGAGATGTCGACGCAGATATCGACCATTTCCGACACGGTTTCGCGCGGGAAGAAATGGTCGTGCGCGATCTCGTCGACCTTGCCCATGCGGCCGAGCAGTTTCAGCAACCGGCGCACTTCGGTTTCCTGGACGATCAGCAAACCGGCGATATCGCGCACGCGCGGCGGACGGAAGCGTTCCGTGCCGGTCAACAAGGGCGCCATCAAGGCCCAGAGCTTTTCGTCGCTCGCCGTCAGCTTGCCTTCGTGCGTCGCCAAGCGCACCCAAGCGCCGTCGAGCGAAATCTCGCCCGCCTTCGCCATCGCGCGCAATGCGGTCAGGAAGAACGGCGCCGCAAGCTTGATTTCCATCTGCATGCGCAAACGTTCGAGCCCGATCCCCGGCAGATCGGGATTGTCTTTGTGATAGCTCTCGAGCGCGCGGCGGATATCCTCGCGCAGCTTGGTCCAATTCGGCGCCGAGATCGCGATTTCGCCGCCCGAGGCCGTAAAGCGGACGACGCCCAAAGTCCGGGCGATCGCGTCGGCGTTATCGGCGGTGAGAACGCGGTCGCGCGCGAAGGCGCCGAAATCGACGTTATAGGGCGGCAGTTCCAGCAACGCGGCAAGCGCCTTGGCCGGATCGCCGAGCGCCAGCGCATCGAGCTGGGCGCGGCGTTCGGGCGTGCGGCGTTTGCGCGCCGGTGCGCGCAGATCCAGGAATCGTCCACCGCCGATCGTGCGCTGTGCCGAGACGTCGCGGATAACGAAGCGATCGCCGACGGCGGCCGCGATCTTCGCCTCGAGCACGAGCTGCACAGGCGCCGTCTTGCCCGGCGCCACATCCGCGTCGTCGAGCAGCACGATACGCGCGGGCACCGAGATCGAGGCGTGATGCAAACGCACCGGCATCCATTGGCCGACGGGTTTGGGCTCGCCGCGCATCACGGTCAACTCGGCGTCGATGCGGTCGGTCGGCGCATGCAACACGCCGTCGAGCACCACGTCGCCGCGCGATATCGCGTCCTTGGAAATATCCGATCCCGTCAGGCCAAGCGCGCAACGATCGCCCGCGCGGCCTTCCTCCGCCGCACGGTTCTGGGCGTGGATCGAGCGCACGCGTGCGGTCAGGCCCGCCGGGCTGACGACGACCGCGTCGCCGATGTTGACCCGCCCCGACAATACCGTGCCGGTCACGACCGTCCCCGCCCCGGCGAGCGCGAAGCAGCGATCGACGGCGAGGCGGAAGCGTCCATCGTCGGGCCGGCGCGGGATCGCGGTCGAGGCGTCGAACAGCGCCGCCTTCAATTCGGCGATCCCTTGCCCGGTGATCGACGACACGGGATGGATCGCAGCGCCCGCGAGCAACGTATCGGCGAGCACGTTCTCGATCTCGCGCGTCACTTCCGCCACGCGATCCTCGGCGACGGCGTCGATCTTGGTCAGTGCGACCAGACCGCGCTTGATGCCGAGCAATTCGACGATGGCGAGATGCTCGCGCGTTTGCGGCATGATGCCGTCATCGGCCGCGACGACCAGCACGACGAAATCGATGCCGCTCGCCCCGGCCAGCATCGTGTGGACGAGCTTCTCGTGGCCGGGCACGTCGACGAAGCCGACGATCTGCCCGTCGGGGGCCGGCAAATAGGCGAAGCCCAGCTCGATCGAAATGCCGCGCGTCTTCTCTTCCTTGAGACGGTCGGTATCGACGCCGGTGAGCGTGCGCACCAGCGAGGTCTTGCCGTGATCGATATGCCCCGCGGTGCCGACGATCATGGCGTCACCGCCGCTTGCGCGGCCGGAAGGAACGGCTCGGCGAGTTTGCTGCCATTGGCGGCGGCGCGCGTGAGCCACGCCAAAGCTTCGGCGGGATCGCGCGCGACACCCGCCCCCAGATGCAAGGCCGCCCCATACATCGCCTGCCCATCGGCGTCGCCACGCGACGCGGCCTCGCGCCACCAATGCGCGGCCACGACCGGGTTCCGCTCGACGCCCAGCGCGTTGTGATGGATCATGCCGATACGCGTCATCGCCGAGGCGACACCCTGCTCCGCCGCCTTCTTCGCCCAGCGCAAGGCTTCGACCGGATCGGTCGGCAAATCCTCGCCTTCGAGCAGCAGCCAGGACAGCATGTCCTGGGCGAGCGCGTCGCCCGCCTCGGCCGATTTGCGATAGAGATCGGCGGCCTGCGCCACATCGATGGGCACGAGTTCGCCCCGGAACAGCAGCGTGGCGAGATTGCGCTGCCCGATCGGGTCGCCCGATTGCGCCGAAAGTTCCAGCCATTTGCGCGCCAGTTCGCCGTCGCGTTCCACGCCCATGCCTTCGGCGAAACAAGCGCCGATATTGTTTTGGGCGCGTGCGACACCGGCATGGGCGAGCGGTCCCCAGATCGCGAGCGCGGTCTGGTAATCCTCGCGATCGGCGGCATCGCGCGCGCGCGCCATCTCCGCCTGAATGTCGAGGGCGGCACTCATGGCAAGGCGAGCTTCGCGAAATTGGCGAGGAAGGCGGGCTCGTCCTCCAGGCAACGGCAATCGAGAATGAGCGCGCCGTCTTCCAACCGGCCGATCACGGGGACCGGCAGCTCACGCAAGGCCGTGGCCAGCGCATCGAGCGGCCGGCCCTTGATCGACAGCCCCGCACTTTTCAAGACCGAGAGCGGCATGGCGCCGGAGCCGACCTGGCTTTCGCATTGGATTGGTACGACGGCGAAACGCGCACCCAACACATCGCCGATCGGGCCGGCGATACGCGCGGCGACCGCTTCGATCTCCGCCACCGGGCGCGCGATCAAACGCATCGTCGGCAGACGTTCGGCGAGCTTCTCGGGATTGAGATACAGCCGCAGCGTCGCTTCCAACGCGGCGAGGCGCATCTTATCGACGCGCAAGGCGCGCTTCATCGGGTTGCGGTTGATCTTCTCGATCAGCGCCTTCTTGCCGACGATGAAACCGGTCTGCGGCCCGCCGAGCAGCTTGTCGCCCGAGAAGGTGACCAGATCCGCCCCTTCCGCGACCGCCTCGGCAACCGTCGGCTCGTGCGCAAGCCCGTAGCCGTCGAGATCGATCAGCGTGCCCGAGCCCAGATCGTTGAGCATCGGAAGGCCATGCGCATGGGCGATCTCGGCCACTTCGCGGGGCGGCACTTCCTTGACGAAACCTTGGATGCGGTAGTTGGACGTATGCACCTTCATCAGCAGCGCCGTGCGCTCGCCGATGGCGCCCGCGTAATCCTTCGCATGCGTGCGGTTGGTCGTGCCGATTTCGACCAGCGTCGTGCCCGCGCGCGCCATGATGTCCGGCATGCGGAACGCGCCGCCGATTTCGATCAATTCGCCGCGCGAGACGATGGTTTCCTTACCGGCGCCGATCGCGTTGAGGCAGAGCAGCACGGCGGCGGCGTTGTTGTTCACGACGGTCGCGTCTTCCGCGCCCGTCAGCTTGCAGAGGAGTTCGCGCACGATATCGTCGCGCTCGCCGCGCTTGCCGGTCGCTATGTCGTATTCGAGCGCCACGGCAGAGCGCATCGCGTTCGTTGCCGCTTCGATCGCCGCTTCGGCCAGCAAGGCGCGGCCGAGATTGGTGTGCAGGATCGTGCCGGTGAGGTTATGCACCGCGCGCAACCGCGGCCGGTCGGCCTTGTCGAGCAATGCCGACGCCGCAACGGCCGCCTCGGCCGCCGAAGCGCCCGCACCCTTCGCGCGGAATTCGGCGATGGCCGCCCGCAGCGCATCGACCAGCGCCGTGCGCCCGTGCTTGGCGAGGGCCGCCGCGGCCTCGGGCGCTTTCAGCGCCTCGTCCACCGACGGAAGCCGGCGTCGGGGGGAAATGCCGGTGTCCTCGGGGGCCATGTCAGTAGCCGAACAGGAAGGGATTCACGGCGCCGCGCCGTCGACCTTCTTCGCGCATCAAGATATCGAGGGCGAGCGAGGCCACGTCGTCGGCGACCGGATCGACGTCGGGGTGCTTGATCTGCTGCAGCGCCTTCACATAGCCGCCGCAGGACGTGCAGCTTTCCGCCTTCACCGCGCCGCCGGAGCCGTCGACCTCGTGATATTCGATCCCCTTGGTCTCGCCGCACAGCGTGCATTTGATGCGCACGTAGTTCCACTTCGTCGCGCAATGCGCGCAGACGCAGAACCGACTGCCGTGGGACCCTTGCCAGCCGACAACCATCGTCGAGACCGGCGGCCCGCCGCAGGACGGGCATGCACCCGGCCCGATTTCGACGAGCTTGTCGGCGTCGAGCGTCGCGGCGAGGCGCGCGAGATGCACCTGCAACGCGGCGGCGACGAAAATATGGTCGGCGAGGAATTCGACCTCCGCCGAATCCGCCAGCATGGAACGGGCGAGTTCCTCGCGCCGCGCATCGTCCGCCGCGGTCAGACGATCCAGCGCGTCGCGCGCGGCCTGCGGCATGTCGAGTTCGCCCGCCGCCGTCAGCAGCCGGGCGAAGGTCGCCTTGAACATGTCGTCGTAGACGAACGCGTTTCGGTCGAGCGGCGGCATGCCGAAGGATTCGGCACGCGCCAACGCCTCGGCGTTCGGCCGCGCGACGGCGGGCAGATCGCCGATCAGGGCGTTCTGTATATCCGCGATGCCGGCGAGGAAGAGAAGATACGGCCCGAGCTCGTGCCCGTCCGCCAAGGCCCGGAACCGCGCGGCCCGGGCGGCGAACAGAGCCGCCGGGTCCGGCAGTATCGCGAAAGGCGGTTTCGCCTCCTCCCCGATCGGTACCGAATCGTGAAGAGGATTGCCGCCTTTCGCCATTTCGAGCCCTCAAATTCGGGTCCCCGGGACCGGGGAACCCGTGCGCATACCATACTAGCGCGTGCGCGGGATTTTTCTACTTGCCCGCGCCCGTCGCCTTGCCGGCCACCAATTCGCGCAACCACTTGCGATGATGGCGCCACGCCCAGCCGCCGGTCACCGAGCCGCGCGTCATCGCGCGGATCGTGCCCTTGACCCAGATCGCCGCGTAAACATGGACGATCCAGACCGAGATGGCGGCGATCGCCGCCAGCGAGTGGACCAGGATGGCGTAACGCTTCTGGTCGATCGACGTGTATTGATAGAAATACTCGTCCCAAACCACGATGCCGCTGGTGATCAGGATCAAGATCAGCGCCGACATCGACCAGAAAACCAGCTTCTGACCGGCGTTGTACTTGCCGATCTCCGGCATGTTTTCTTCGTTGCCCGCCAGCACGTCGCGAAGTTTGGACATCCACACGTTATCGGTGCGGTTCCAAAGATTCGCGCGCCAGAAGCGGAAGAACAGGCCGAGGAAGCTGAAGAACAACACGACGCCGATCCACGGATGGACGGCGCGCGTCGTCTCCCCGCCGCCGAAGAAGGCGGTCAGGAAGAACAGGCTGGGATGGAACAGCGCGAGACCGGAAAGAGCGAGGAGCACAAGGCTCCCCGCCGTAATCCAGTGATTGACCCGCGCGCCCGCCGAGTAGCGTTGGACCGTCGACGATTTCTCGTTATGGGTCGTGCTCATTCGGCGGCATCCTTCAGTTTCTTCGCGTTCGCCTCGTCCTCTTCCGAGACCTCGTTGGGTCCGGCGACGACGTGGTGCATGAACCCGAACACGGCCATCAAGCCGAGCGCCGCCATGCCCGCGTATTTGACGGTTCCCTTCCACAGGCCGACGATCGGGCTGATCGCCGGATTGTTGGGAAGGTTCGCGTAAATCTGCGGCTTGTCGGCGTGATGCAGCACGTACAGCACATGCGTGCCGCCCACGCCCGGCGGGTCGTAGATGCCCGCGTTCTTGTAGCCGCGCGACTTGAGATCGGTCACGCGGCCCGCGGCGTGTTCGAGCATCGCTTCCTTGGTACCGAACACGATCGCCTGGGTCGGGCAGGATTTGGCGCAAGCCGGCGCCTGACCGACGGACACGCGATCGACGCAAAGCGTGCACTTATACGCCTTGCTGTCGGCCTTCGAGATACGCGGGATGTTGAACGGGCATCCCTTGATGCAGTAGCCGCAACCGATGCAGTTCTCGGAAACGAAATCGACGATCCCGTTCGAGTACTGAACGATAGCGCCCGGCGAGGGACAGGCTTTCAAGCAGCCCGGATCCTCGCAGTGCATGCAGCCGTCCTTGCGGATCAGCCATTCGAGGTTGTCGGTCTCCGGATTCACCCACTCGGTGAAACGCATCAGCGTCCAGGAGTTGGCGGTCAAATCGTGGGGGTTTTGGTATTGCCCCACGTTGACGCCGACGTCTTCGCGCAGATTGTTCCATTCGAGGCACGCCGCCTGGCACGCCTTGCACCCGATGCATTTGGATACATCGATGAGCTTGGCGACCTTGATCTGGTGACGCGCCGCGGGCGGGGTGAACGTCGTGGCCGACCGGCGGACGATGTCCTGGGATTGAAGCGTTGCCATGATCTTCCCTCCCTAGACCTGAGCGCCGGCGATGGGTTCGACGTCGACAAGGAACGCCTTGTATTCCGGCGTTTCGATGTTCGCGTCGCCCACGAAGGGAGTCAGCATATTCGCACCGAACCCCTTCTTCGCCGCACCCGTAAAGCCCCAATGGATCGGAATGCCCACGATATGCACCGTCTTCCCGTCGCAGACGAGCGGACGGATGCGTTTCGTGACCACGGCCTTCGCCTTCACGGACCCGCGTTTGGACCACACGCGCACCCAACCGCCCGACGCGATCTTCTTCTCCTTCGCGAGCTCTTCCGAGATCTCGACGAAGAATTCGGGCTGCAGGACGGCGTTGACCCAGACGTGCTTGGTCCAGAAGTGGAAATGCTCGGTGAGACGATAGGAGGTCGCCGCGTACGGGAACTCCTTCGAATCGCCGAACTGTTCCATATCCCCGCGGAACACGCGCGCCACCGGATTGCCCTGGATCTTCGGGGCGATCGGATTGGCGATCGGGGATTCGAACGGCTCGTAGTGCACCGGGAACGGACCTTCGCGCATCATGCCCCGGGTGAACAGGCGCGACACGCCTTCCGGATTCATGATGAACGGGCCCACATCCTGGGGCTTGGCGGTGGGCGCGATATCGGGAACGTCGAAGCCGCCCCAATTCGTGCCGTTCCACCAGATCAGCTTGCGGCTTTCATCCCACGGTTTGCCGTTGATGTCCGACGAAGCGCGGTTGTAGAGGATCCGCCGGTTGGCCGGCCACGAGAACGCCCATTGCGAATAGGCGCCCGTGTCGCCGGGATCGGCCGTGCCGCGCCGGGCCATCATATTGCCGGCCTCGGTGTAGATGCCGGCATAGATCCAGCAGCCGCACGCCGTCGATCCGTCGTCGCGAAGGACACCGAACGTCGGAACCTGCTTGCCCTTTTCGAGGACCAGCTTCGTCGCGTCGTTCGGATCGGGCACGTTCTCGACGACATAGCCGTTGAGCTCGCGCGCGATTTCCTCCGGCTGCGGATCGTTCGGCAGACGGTAAGGCCAGTGCAGGTTGACGATCGGGTCGGGGAATTTGCCCCCGTCCTTCTTGTACAGCGCCTTCAGCTTCAGATGCAGCTGGGCCATGATCCAGATGTCCGTCTTGGCCTCGCCCGGCGGCTCGGCCGCCGGCCAATGCCACTGGATCCACCGCGACGAATTGGTCAGCGACCCTTCGTCCTCGGCGAAGCAGGTGGTCGGCAGCTGGATCACTTCCGTCTGGATCGACGCCGGATTGACGTCGTTGAACTCGCCGTGGTTCTCCCAGAACCGCGCCGTTTCGGTTTCCAGCGGATCGAAGATGACCAGGAATTTCAGCTTGGACAGCGCCGCCGTCAGCTTCCGCTTGTTCGGGAAGGACATCAGCGGGTTGAAGCCCTGGCAGAAATACCCGTTCATCTTGCCCTGGTGCATCAACTCGAACGCGCGCAGCACGTCGTAGGCCGGCACGTCGAGCTTGGGCAGGTAGTCGTAGGCGAAGTCGTTATCCTTGGTCGCCGCCGCCCCGTACATCGACTTCTGGAAGGACACGAAGAACTTCTTGTAGTTCTGCCAGAAGCTCATCTGTCCCGGCCGCTGGGGCCGGAAGCCGCGGGTCGACATATAGGCGTTGATGTCGGCCTCGCGATCCGTGGGCAGCGTGAGGTAGCCCGGGATCAGGTTCGACATCAGACCGATATCGGTCAGACCTTGGATGTTGGAGTGGCCGCGAAGCGCGTTCATGCCGCCCCCGCGCACGCCGATGTTGCCCAGAATCAACTGCAGCATCGCCATGCCGCGGATGTTCTGGGACCCCTTCGAGTGCTGGGTCCAGCCGAGCGCGTACATCGACGTCATGACCTTATCTTTGGCCGACGTCTCCGCGATCATCTTCGCGACGGCGACGAACTTGTCCTTCGGCGTGCCGCAAATACGCTCGACCATCTCGGGCGTATAGACCGCGACATGCTTCTTGAGCAGGTTCCACACGCAGCGCGGGTTCTGCAGCGTCTCGTCGACGACCGCGAAACCGTCCGCCCCGAACTCGTAGTCCCAGGTCGAGCGGTTGTAGTCGCGGCGCGATTCGTCGTAGCCCGTGAACAGGCCGTCCGAATACTCGAACCCTTCCTTCACGATATACGACGCGTTCGTGAACGATTTCACGTAGTCCCACTGCACCTTGTCGTTCTGGATGCAGTAGTTGATCACGCCCATCAGGAACGCGATGTCGGTTCCCTGGCGGATCGGCGCGTAATAATCGGCCACCGCCGCCGAGCGCGTGAAACGCGGATCGACGACGACGAGCTTCGCACCGCGGTGCGCCTTCGCCTCGGTCACCCATTTGAAACCGCACGGGTGAGCCTCGGCGGCGTTACCGCCCATGATGACGACGAGGTCGGTGTTCTTGATATCGTTCCAACCATTCGTCATCGCGCCACGGCCAAATGTTGGGCCCAAACTGGACACCGTAGGACCGTGTCAAACGCGCGCTTGGTTGTCGAACACCACCATGCCGGCGCTGCGCACGACCTTGTAGGTCGCGAACGCCGTTTCATTCGTCGTTGCGGAAGCGGCCAAGAAGCCGGTGGTCGTCCACCGGTTCACGGTCTGGCCGTCGTTGTTCTTCTCGATGAAGTTCGCGTCGCGGTCGGCCTTCATCAGCTGCGCGATGCGATCCAGCGCGAAGTCCCAGGTCACGCGCTCGAACTTGTCCGAGCCGGGCTTCCGGTACATCGGATATTTCAGGCGCGTTTCCGAATGGACGTAATCGAGAAGGGCGGCACCCTTCGGGCACAACGTGCCGCGATTGACCGGATGGTCGGGGTCGCCTTCGATATGAATGACGGCCGACTTGGCGTTTTTCGAGCCGTCGCCCATCGAATACATGATGATCCCGCACGCTACCGAGCAGTAGGTGCAGGTGTTGCGCGTCTCCGTGGTGCGCGCCAGCTTGAAGGGGCGGACGGCCTGCGCGTAAGCAGACTCCACCTCTCCGAAGCCGAGCGCACCGAGGGCGGTCCCGGCGATACCTGCACCGGTCCTCCCCAGGAAAGCGCGCCTGGAAAGCTGCATGTTCATATGAAGGGTCGAGCCCCCTTTTCGATCGCTAGCCCTCAACGAGGGACGCCGGCGGCCGACGCTCCGGGCCTTTTTCGGAAGGCTTTCGGAGAATCCCCGCGATGCCCTAATGGGTAAATTCGAACCGCTCACCTGTCAAGCTGCCGCCGCTTTGGGCAGCGGGATTCTTCTTTCTATTTCTATGACTTATACGCTGCGATGCAGCATAACGGCGCCCGCCGGCGGGCCGTCCGAACATAAATTTTTTGCGCTTAAACGTGAAGAATCATGGGCTTGCTGAGCGATCGTAAAATCACTTGTTAGTTTTCCTAAAGACCTCGGCAGCCCCCCGCACCGGAAATCCGAATGACCTCCCGAAAATTTATCATCCAGTCCGACAGCGTGGCCCCGCTATAGTTTTTCCATGACCGCCATCCCCGCCCTCGCCGCCGAAGCGCTCGAGAATCTTCTCGGGGCGGCGCTCGGCGTGGCCAAGGACGACGATGTCGCCGTGCTGGTCGAACCTGCGGGCGAGCGCCATTACGACCCGCGCGTGACCGCGTGGCTGATCACGGCGATCGACGCGCGCGGCGCCAAGGCGCGGATCGTCGAGACCGCCCCCGATGCCGATCCCGACGACATGCCGGCGAATGTCTCGCAAGCCCTGACGGCCGCCGACCACGCGATCTTCCTGTCGCGCTTCGGCGATCGCATCCGCTTCAAGGATCTGCCGGGCAAGGCATCGCGCACGATGTGCTATCTGCTCGACGCCGCCGATCTGGAAACGCCCTTTGCGCGCGTGCCCTATGGCTTCCAGAAGGACGCGCATCAAGCGTTCCTGAACGCGATCGCGGGCGCGCGCAAGGCAACGCTCGTCTGCCCGGCGGGTAGCGCGCTGGAATTCGATTTCGCCGGCGGGCTCGACGTGTCGCGCTTCGCGAATTTCACCGTGTTGAATTTCCCGGTGATGATTTTCCCGGCTTTGTCGGCGCGCGCGGCCAGCGGCACGTTGGCGCTGACCCATGCGCTCACCTCGACCTATACGCATCCTTATCCCGACGACGTGCAGCCGCTTAGCGGCACCGTCGAAGTGACGATCGCCAACGGCGCCATCGCCGCGTTCGGCGGCGCGCA
This sequence comes from Alphaproteobacteria bacterium, assembly GCA_017308135.1. Lineage (NCBI taxonomy): Bacteria > Pseudomonadati > Pseudomonadota > Alphaproteobacteria > Alphaproteobacteria bacterium. Next base: position 437,164 of record JAFKFM010000010.1, on the reverse strand, counting down.
AGGCGCGCATGTCGAGAAGCACTTCGCCCGCGTCGGCGCGCATTTCGGCGTCGATCCGCTGACCGTCGATTCCTGGCATGCCGGGATCAATCCCGGCACCGCGTTCCGGGGCAAGGCGCTGGACGATATCCATCGCTGGGCCTCGGTCGCGTTCGGCAGCCCGCGCTACGCGCATTTCCATATGTGCGGGCGCGGCCCCGGCGAGATTTGCGGCCAGGTCTTCGACCCGACGATCGCCTTCGACGGCCGCGAATTCTGGCGCGACGGCGAGTTCGTGTTCCTCGCCGCACCCGAAATGACGCCGATCTACGAACGTCACGGCGTCGATCCTGCGATCTTCGCCGGGAAGGCCGATATCGGCGTACCGGGGTTGCGCCCCGCCGCCGCGTAACGATCAATTGGCGCCGTCGAGCAGACGGCGCGCGATGATCTGGGCCTGAATCTCGGCGGCCCCTTCGAAAATGCTCAAGATGCGCGCGTCGCACAGCAGGCGCGACACCGGGAATTCCAGCGCGAAACCGTTGCCGCCGTGGATTTGCACCGCGTTGTCGGCGTTGGCCCATGCCACGCGCGCGGCCAGCAGCTTCGCCATGCCCGCTTCCAAATCGCAGCGCCGCCCGGAATCCTTCTCGCGCGCGGCGTGATAGGTCAGCGCGCGCGCCGCCAGCAACTCGGCCGCCATCATCGCGATCTTGTCGGCGACGCGCGGGAACGCCGCGATCTTGCGCCCGAACTGCGTACGCGCATTCGCATAGCCGAGCGCCGTATCCAACGCCGCCTGCCCCACGCCCACGGCGCGCGCGGCCGTTTGGATGCGCGCGGCTTCGAAGGTGCGCATCAACTGGCGGAAGCCCTCGCCTTCCACGCCGCCGAGCAGATTCTCGGCCTTCACCTTGAACCCATCGAAGGCGATCTCGTATTCCTTCATGCCGCGATAGCCGAGGACTTCGATCTCCGTGCCCGACATACCCTGCGCGGGAAAAGGATCGGCGTCGTTCCCGCGCGGCTTTTCGGCCAGCAGCATCGACAAACCGCGATGATCTTTGCTTGCGGGATCCGTACGCACCAACAGCGTCATCAGATCGGCGCGCACCGGATGGGTGATCCACGTCTTGTTGCCGTAGACCTTATAGACATCGCCCTCGCGCACCGCGCGCGTGCGGATCGCGGCGAGGTCCGAGCCCGTATCGGGCTCGGTGAATACCGCCGTCGGCAAGATCGCGCCCGACGCGATCCCCGGCAGAAAGCGCTGCTTCTGCGCTTGCGTGCCCGAGCCCAAAATCAGCTCGCCCGCGATTTCGGCGCGCGTGCCGAGCGAGCCCACACCGATATAGCCGCGCGAAAGTTCTTCGGACACGACGCACATCGACACTTTGCCGAGGCCAAGCCCGCCATATTCTTCCGGCAGCGTCAGCCCGAATACGCCCAGCGCCGCCATCTTCCCGATCGTGTCGAGCGGAATATAGGCGTTGTCGAGATGCCAGCGATGCGCCTTGCCGTCGATCTCGGCGGCGGTGAACTTGCGCATCTCCGCGCGCATCGCGCGCAAAGTCTCGTCGAGCGTATCCTGCGCTTCTTGGCCCGCCGCCAAGGCTTGCGCGATGCGCGCGCGCCGTTCGGACGTGTTCGCCTGGGTCAGAAAACTCTCGACCGGCGCCAAGCGCGACGCGATCTGCGCCGCCGTTAAGCCGAGATCGACGGGCCGGACAATCTCCCCCTGGCTCATCGGGATGCCGCCGGCGAGCTGCGCCATATACTCGCCCAGCAAAACGCAAGCGAGATCGGTTTCGAGTTCGCCGGGCGGTTCAAGCGCCGCGAGATAACGCGCGATCTGTTCGATCGCAGTCGCATAGGTCGCGACCCAAGCGAGGCCATGCGTCGCGCGCTGCGCGGCGTCGAGCGCCGCGCCGCTCAAGCCCTCAACACGCGCCGCGACCGCGCGTTTCGCGTCAGCCAGGATTCCGCCGGCCGCGGCGGCGCAAGCATTGGCGGACGCAATCGTCACTAGGCGTTCTCGGCACCGATCGCGTCGATCACCGCCGCTGTCACCTCGACCGTGCGCGCTTTGCCGCCCAGATCCGGCGTGTGGAAACGCGAATTGGCGGTCACGCGCTCGATCGCCTTCATCAGGCGCGCGGCAGCCGCCGCCTCGCCGATATGTTCGAGCAGCATGACGTTCGACCAGAACGTGCCGATCGGATTGGCGATGCCCTTCCCCATGATGTCGAAGGCCGAACCGTGGATCGGCTCGAACATCGACGGGAATTCGCGCTCGGGATTGAGATTGGCCGTCGGCGCGATGCCGAGCGAACCCGCCAACGCCGCGGCGAGATCCGACAGGATGTCCGCGTGAAGATTGGTCGCGACGACGGTATCGACCGTCTCGGGCTTCATCACCATGCGCATGGTCATCGCGTCGACCAGCATCTTGTCCCAGGCGACATCCGGGAACTCCGCCGCAATCTCGGCCGCGATCTCGTCCCACATCACCATCGCGTGGCGCTGAGCGTTCGACTTCGTGACGACGGTCAGTTTTTTGCGCGGGCGCGAACGCGCCAGCTTGAACGCGTAGCGCATGATGCGCGCAACGCCTGCGCGCGTGAACATAGCGACGTCGGTCGCGACCTCCAGCGGCGAGCCTTGATGGGCCCGCCCGCCCACGCCCGCGTACTCGCCTTCCGAATTCTCGCGCACGATCACCCAGTCGAGCCGATCGGGGCCGACATCGCGCAAGGGCGATTTGATGCCGGGCAGAATGCGCGTCGGGCGGACATTCGCGTATTGATCGAAGGGCTGACAGATCGCCAGGCGCAAGCCCCACAACGTCACGTGATCGGGAATGTCCGGATGCCCGGCCGAACCGAACAAGATGGCGTCGTGCTTGCGGATCAGATCGCGGCCGTTCTCCGGCATCATGCGGCCGTGGCGCTTGTAGAAATCGCCGCCCCAATCGAAATGATCGACGGCGAAGGCGAATTTGCCGTCGCGCTTGGCAATGGCGGCGAGCACTTCCACGCCCGCCGAAACGACTTCCCCGCCGATACCGTCGCCCGGAATCGCCGCGATCTTGTAGGTCTTCATTCGGTTGCTCCGCGTTTCCCCGGAGTCTTATAGCGATAAGCGCGCCGCGCCGCGACGCCTACGCGCGCGGCCGCTCCGCCAACGCCGCCGCCAGGATGAAGCCGCCGATCATCGCGACATTGGTGATGAATTGCGCCATGTCGTGGAAGCGCGCCACCGGATCCTCGATTTCCCAAAAGCGATGCGCGACCACGTTGGCGAGAACGGTGAACACGCTGAGCGCGCCCGCCCCCAGCCAGGTAAAGCGATCGAGAATCACGGCCGCCGACCCGCCGAGTTGCACGACGATGACTGCCGCCGCGAACAGCGCCGCCGGCGTCAGGCCGAAATGGGCCATCTCGGCCGTCGCCCCGCCGAAGTCGAGCGCCTTGACCAAGCCGCTCAACCAGAACGGCAGCGTCAGCAGAACGCGGCCGAAGAACGCCATCTGCGGCATCGCCGCGACTTCACGGAAAATTTTCATGTCGCACCTTTAAAGGGAATCGCTTGCGGCTCCCTTTACGACATCTATTTCGTGCTGTCGCGCGCGACGATCGAAAACGGGATCGCGCTCAATTGCGGGGCCGGTTCGCCCCTGATGCGCGCGAGGATATTCCGCCCCGCGATATACCCAATCTCCCGGCCGGGCACATGAACGGTCGTGAGCTTCGGTTCGATCACCGTTGCGATGGCGAGATCGTGAAAACCCGCGATCCCAAGCTCCGTCGGCACGGCGATGCCGCGCCGTTTCGCTTCCTGGATCGCACCCACCGCATAAATATCGCTGGTGAAGAAGATCGCGTCGGGCTTCTCCGCCAACACTTCCGGAAGAATTGCCGCACCGTCTTCGACTTGCGGGGCGGCCGGCGCGCCAATGGTGAAGATTTTCAACACGGGCAAGCCAAGTTCCTTGAGCGCACGCCGGTAGCCGACTTCCCGTCGCCGCGCGCGTTCGTTGATCCGCGACGGGCCGCTGACGAAGGCGATGCGCTTATAGCCGCGCCCCGCAAGCCAGGCCGTCATTTCGTGCGCGGCCTTTTCGTTCGAAAAACCGACGACCATATCGATCGGCGTGTTGGTCAGTTCCCATGTTTCGACGACCGGCACGTTCGCGCGCTTCAACAATTCGCGCGCGCGCGGCGAACGCGTAACGCCGGTCAGCAAAAAGCCTTCCGGCCGGCGCGAAAGGAACGCCGCGACCAGCGCGTCCTCCTCCTCGCTCAGGTAACCCGTCTCGCCCAAGACAAGGTGATAGCCTTCGGGGCGCAAAGCCGCCGACAGACCGGCGATCGTATCGGCGAAGATCGCGTGCTGCATCGTGGGGATCAGTGCGGTGATCGTCTTGCCCCCGCCGCCTGCCGACAAGGCACCCGCCAGCGCGTTGGGCACGTAGCCCGTTCGCTCGATCGCCGCGTGAATGCGCGCGAGCGTATCGGGCGCCACTTTCGCCGGGCTGCGCAACGCGCGCGATACGGTCATGACGGTGACGCCGGCGAGCTTCGCCACCTCCGCCATGCGGGGAAAGTTCTGCTCGCGCTTCGTCATGCCGGTCAGAACCGCGACGACCAGCGATCGGTGAACAGCGGCAGAAACGCGTCGGGATCGAAGGGATATTGCTTCGCCACGTCCGGCCGGAACTCACCGATCCCCAGCCCCGGACGGTCGGGCACCAGATAGGTGCCATTGACCGGTTTGGGCGCGTGTTCGACCAGATCGAAGCGATAAGGCACGTCGTATTCGCAGAAGGATTCCTGCATGAAAAAATTCGTCGTGCAGGCATCGAGTTGGACGGCCGCCGCCGTCGCCACCGGCCCGAACGGATTGTGGAACGACACCGGCGCGTAATAGGCGTCGGCCATCGCGGCGATCTTCTTCGATTCCATGATGCCGCCAACATGGATGATGTCGGGCTGCAGCACGTCCACTTCGTGCGTCTCCAGCAGATTGACCATGGCCGCGCGGCTGGTGCAGCGTTCCCCCGTCGCCAAGCGCGTTTTCATGTTGCGCCCGACGGCGGCGAGCGAGGCCGCATTTTCGGGATCGCACGGCTCCTCGAACCAGAACAGATCGTAAGGTTCGAGATCGCGCGCCACGGCGATCGCCGCCCCGGGGCTGAAACGGCCATGCGCGTCGATCATCAGGTCGACATCGGGCCCCACGCCGCCACGCACCACTTCGACGATCGCGGCTGCACGCCGGATCGATGCCTTGTCGGGTTCGCGCCCCGCATCCTCGAACGGATCGAACTTCAAGCCGCGATAGCCTTTCGCGGCGGCGGCTTTGGCGGCCGCACCGATTTCGGCCGGCGTTTTGCCCACGCCGTACCAGGCGTTGGCGTAAGCCGGCAGCACATCGTGCACCTTGCCGCCCAGAAGTTCGTAGACCGGGCGGCCCAGCGCCTTGCCCGCAACGTCCCACATCGCCATTTCCAACGCCGCGGCCGCGCTGTTGATGATCGGCGAATGCATGAACTCGTTGCGCAACACGTCGTGCCAGAGTTTCTCGACGCCGAAGACCGACCGGCCGATCGCATAGCGCGCGGCAAGCTGATCGATCGCCGCCGCCACCGCCTGGGGCTGGTATTCGAGCGAGCCTTCGCCGATGCCGCGAATGCCTTCGTCGGTTTCGATCTGGGCGAACACGCAGTTGCGCCAGCGCATGCCGACCACATAGGTCGTGACCTTGGTGATGCGGCAGGCGCGCTTGTCTTGTTTCAAATTCGCGGACATCCATCCCCCTTTTCGCGATCTTCGTCGCGTGGGATCTATGTTACCGATAACATAGATCGATGTTCAAGCCGGCCGCGCGGCACTAGCACTGGTTGGCCGGGCGGCGCCGCACCCCCACCGCTCGCGTCCCGACGAAATATTCACATGATTGCAATGATTTGAGTGTGGCGGGACTTGCGCTTTGCCCCGGCCATACCCATTATATGTGCATCCACCGACCACGGTGGATCGGCCGACTGCGGATGTACCAGCGGCAAGACGGCTCCCTCGCGGGGGCCGTTTTTCGTTGGGGCCTATGCCTTCAGCGCCTTCGCGTGAAACGCGATGTGATCGGCGACGAAGCTCTGAATGAACCAATAGGAATGGTCGTAGCCGTCGCGCCGGTTGAGGACGAGTTTTTGTCCCGATGCGGCCGCCGCCTGTTCCAACGCTTCGGGATGAAGCTGACTGGTCAGGAACTGGTCCGACATGCCTTGATCGACCAGGATCGTGTCCGTTCGCGGCGCTTTGCGCATCAACTCGGACGCGTCCCACGCTTTCCACGCCGCGCGGTCGGGGCCGAGATAATTGCCGAACGCCTTCTCGCCCCACGGCACGGCAACGGGATTCGAGATCGGCGCGAAAGCCGAGACCGAACGCCAATTTTCCGGCGCGCGCAAACCGATGGTCAGCGCGCCATGCCCGCCCATCGAATGGCCGGAGATACCGCGTATACCCGGCAACGCCGGGAAATTTGCTTCGACGATGCCGGGCAGTTCGGAATTCACATACGAGAACATCCGATAATGACCGGCCCACGGCTCGGCCGTCGCGTCGAGATAGAACCCCGCCCCCGTGCCGAAATCCCAATCCGCATCCTCGCCCGGCAGGCCGAGACCACGCGGAGACGTATCGCACACGACGAGCATGATCCCGTGTTCGGCGGCGAAACGCTGCGCGCCCGCCTTGATCATGAACGTCTCTTCGGTGCAGGTGAGGCCCGCGAGGAAATAGAGCGCGGGCACCTTCCCCTTCGCGGCTTGCGGCGGCACGAAGACGGCGAATTTCATCGCCGTCTTCGTCTCGGCCGATTGGTGCTTGTAGTAACCCAGCGTGCCGTCGAAGCAGCGATGGGCGGAGATCGTCTCGATCGCCGACATCAGTAGATCACCACCGAGCGGATCGACTCGCCCTTCGTCATCAGGTCGAAGGCGTCGTTGATCTTTTCGAGCGGCATGGTGTGCGTGATCATGTCGTCGATATTGATCCGCCCGTCCATGTACCAGTCGACGATGTTCGGCACGTCGGTGCGACCGCGCGCCCCGCCGAAGGCCGAACCCTGCCACACGCGGCCGGTGACGAGCTGGAACGGCCGGGTCGAGATTTCCTGACCGGCGGCGGCCACGCCGATGATCGTCGAAACGCCCCAGCCCTTGTGGCAGCACTCCAACGCTTGGCGCATCAGCGTGGGATTGCCGACGCATTCGAATGTGTAGTCGGCCCCGCCTTTGGTGAGTTCCACCAAATGGCCGACGATATCGCCCTTCACGTCCTTCGGATTGACGAAATGCGTCAGGCCGAATTTGCGCGCGAGCTTCTCGCGGCCCGGATTGATGTCGACGCCGACGATCATCTCGGCACCCACCATCTTGGCGCCTTGGATGACGTTGAGGCCGATGCCGCCCAGGCCGAACACGACGACGCGCGAACCCGGCTGCACGCGCGCGGTGTAGATGACGGCGCCGATGCCGGTCGTCACACCGCAGCCGATATAGCAAACCTTGTCGAACGGCGCGTCGGGGCGGATTTTCGCCAGCGCGATTTCGGGCAGCACGGTGTAGTTCGCGAAGGTCGACGTGCCCATATAGTGATGGATCGTCTTGCCGCGGCAGGAGAAGCGGCTGGAGCCGTCGGGCATCAAGCCCTTTCCCTGCGTCGTGCGGATCGCCTGGCAGAGATTGGTTTTGCGCGACAGGCAGTATTCGCACTGGCGGCATTCGGGCGTGTAGAGCGGAATGACGTGATCGTCCTTCTTCAGGCTCTTCACGCCGGGGCCGACTTCGACCACCACGCCCGCACCTTCATGGCCCAGAATCGCCGGAAATAGACCTTCGGGATCGGCACCCGACAACGTGTATTTGTCGGTGTGACAGATGCCGGTCGCCTTCACCTCGACCAGGACTTCGCCCTCGCGCGGGCCTTCGAGATCGACGGTTTCGATTTCAAGCGGCTTGCCCGCTTCCCAAGCGACGGCGGCGCGAACTTTCATCTCGGCGACTCCCTGATTCGGTAAGGCGACTGCTTTAGCAGAAGCCGTTTGCCCATGTATACGCACACAGCCTATTGACTTCGCGAGGCCGCCAAGCCCTATATGTTGTCAGGCGACGGTTCCCGCACGGGAACAATAGGGAAGTCCGGTAGTCATTCCGGCGCTGCCCCCGCAACTGTCAGCGGCGAGTTCGGCCGATCGAAACCACTGGGCAACCGGGAAGGTTCGGCTCCGAGCAAAGACCCGCCAAGCCAGGAGACCTGCCGTCGCCGGTAGGTTTGACTTCGGCCGGGGTGCGCCGTCGGGAAGCCGCGATTGCCGCGCACGGAATTCCCGATGCGCGCCTTTGCGTTCCCCCGCCCTTCGGTCCAACGATTGAAGGGCAAGAAGAATGCAAAACCTCCTCGAGATCGGTCCCGGCCGCTTCGTTCGCCATACGCAAGTGATGCCCGCGCGCCCGCAATTGGCGCTGGTGCCGCCGAGCTTGCGCATCGACCGCAGCCGCGACGCGCTGCTGACCGAGTTCGGCAAGGACACGCTGAACGATCGCTATCTTCTGCCCGGCGAGTCCTATCAAGATCTGTTCGCGCGCGTGGCGCGCCAATACGCCGACGACCCCGCCCACGCCCAGCGGCTTTACGACTATATGTCGAAGCTGTGGTTCATGCCGGCCACACCGATCCTCAGCAATGGCGGTGCCGGGCGCGGCCTGCCGATTTCGTGCTTCCTCAACTCGGTGAACGACTCCCTCGACGGCATCGTCGGCACGTGGAACGAGAACGTGTTCCTCGCGTCGAACGGCGGCGGGATCGGCACCTATTGGGGCGGCGTGCGCTCGATCGGCGAACCGGTGAAGGGCTCGGGCCAGACCTCCGGCATCATTCCGTTCCTGCGCGTGATGGACTCGCTCACCCTCGCGATCTCGCAAGGCTCGCTGCGGCGTGGCTCGGCCGCCGTCTATCTCGACGTGCATCACCCGGAGATCGAGGAGTTCCTCGAAATCCGCAAGCCGTCGGGCGATTTCAACCGCAAGAGCCTCAATCTCCATCACGGCATCAACATCACCGACGAATTCATGATGGCGGTGCGCAACGACGCCGAGTTCGGCCTGCGCAGCCCGAAGACCGGCGCCGTTCTGCGCAAAGTGAACGCGCGCTTGATCTGGCAGAAAATTCTGGAGCTGCGCTTGCAGACGGGCGAGCCCTATCTGCTCTTTGTTGATGCCGTAAACCGTGGCCTTGCGCCCCATCAGCGCGAATTGGGCTTGAAGGTTCGCCAGTCGAATCTGTGCAGCGAGATCATGCTGGCGACGGGCACCGACCATCTCGGCAAGGACCGCACGGCGGTGTGCTGCCTGTCCTCGATCAATATCGAGACATGGGCCGAATGGTCGGCCGAGCCGCGTTTCGTCGAAGACGTCATGCGCTTCCTCGACAACGTGTTGCAGGATTTCATCGACCACGCGCCCGGCAGCATGGACCGCGCGCGCTATTCCGCGATGCGCGAGCGTTCGGTGGGTTTGGGCGTCATGGGTTTCCATTCCTTCCTGCAAGCCCAAGGCGTGCCGTTCGAAAGCGCCATGGCCAAGGCGTGGAACATGCGCGTGTTCAAGCATATCCGCGCGGCGGCCGACGCGGCGTCGGTGAAGCTCGCCCATGAGCGCGGCCCCTGCCCCGACGCCGCCGAGCGCGGCGTGATGGAACGCTTCAGCCATAAAATGGCGATCGCGCCGACGGCGTCGATCAGCATCATCTGCGGCGGCGTGTCCGCGTGCGTCGAGCCTATCCCGGCGAATGTCTATACGCACAAGACGCTGTCGGGCTCGACGGCGGTCAAAAACCCGCATCTGCGCCGCATGCTGGCGTCGAAGGGGCTCGACACCGACGCGGTGTGGAAATCGATCCTCGAGAACGAAGGCTCGGTCGCGCATCTCGACGGCTTAAGCGACGACGAGAAAGCCGTGTTCCGTACGGCGTTCGAGATCGATCAGCGCTGGGTCGTCGAGCTTGCCGGCGATCGCACGCCGTTCATCTGCCAGGGCCAGTCGATCAATCTCTATCTGCCAAGCGACATCGACAAATGGGATTTGATGATGCTGCATTGGACGGCGTGGGAACGCGGGCTCAAGAGCCTCTATTACTGCCGCTCCAAATCCATCCAGCGCGCCGCGATCGCGGGACAGACCGAAACGAAAGTCGAAGGCCCGACGCTCTCGGCCAAGACCGATTACGAAGAATGCTTGGCGTGCCAGTGATGGAAAAGTTCATGACGAAACTCGGCCTTCTGACGCCCAGCCACAGCTACAAGCCCTTCCGCTACCCCTGGGCCATCGATTACTGGCGCCGCCAGCAGCAAGTCCATTGGATGCCCGAGGAAGTGCCGCTGGGCGAAGACTGCAAGGATTGGGCGGTGAAGCTCACCGACGCCGAGCGCAATCTGCTGACCCAGATTTTCCGCTTCTTCACCCAATCCGACGTCGAGGTGAACGACAACTACATGGAGCGCTATTCGCGCGTCTTCCGGCCGACCGAAATCAAGATGATGTTGGCGGCATTCTCCAATATCGAAACCGTGCATATCGCCGCCTACGCGCTGCTGCTCGAAACCATCGGTATGCCGGATTCTGAATTCGCCGCCTTCACCGACTACAAGGCGATGAAGGACAAGCACGACTATATGCAGCGTTTCGGCGTCGAGACGGACGCGGATATCGCGCGCACGCTCGCCATGTTCGGCGCCTTCACCGAAGGGCTGCAGCTTTTCGCGAGTTTCGCGATGCTGCTGAACTTCCCCCGCCGCAACAAGATGCGCGGCATGGGGCAGATCGTGTCGTGGTCGGTGCGCGACGAAAGCTTGCATTGCGAAGGCATGATAAAGCTGTTCCACGCTTTCGCCGCCGAAACGCAATGCCTGACGCCGTCGGTGCGCGACGACATCGTCGATTGCTGCAAGACCGTCGTCGGCCTCGAGGATCGCTTTATCGATCTCGCCTTCGAGATGGGCCCGGTCGACGGCATGACGCCCGACGACATCAAGCGCTATATCCGTTTCATCGCGGATTGGCGCCTGTCGCAGCTTGGGCTTCCCACGATCTATCGCATCGGCGAGCACCCGCTGCCGTGGCTCAGCGAAATCCTCAACGGCGTCGAGCACGCCAATTTCTTCGAAGCGCGCGCGACCGAGTATTCGAAGGGCGCCACGAAGGGGGCGTGGCACGGCGCCGAGGGCGTATGGGCGAATTTCGATAAACGCATGACGGGGCGCTTACCGTCACTTACGGGCTAGTTTCTCCCCCAACAGCGCTAGAACGACGCGCCGCGAATCTTCGCGCGCCGCCGGGTTCTGTCCGGTCGTTGCGCCACCGCTCGGGTTGTTCGAATTGTAGACCCGCGGATTGTGGAAGACTCCCGGACTGGGAGTGTCGAAGCCGTGATGCGCGCCAGGATAGATTTTCATTTCGATCGGTTGTCCCGCGGACTCGCGAAGCATCGCTTCGCACGACGATGCCGGCGTCCAATTGTCTGCCGAGCCGATCAAAATCAGCACCGGCATTGCGGGCTTGAAGCTGCCTGTCGAAGCGATTTTCGGCGTTCGGCTTTGCACTTGCCATGTCCCGTAACTCAACCCGCATTCGGGATAGAACGATATCGCCTGGACAAAACCGGGCTGCGATGGCGCCAACCAGCCGTATTCCTTAATCATGTCCGCATTCGCCGCCGCGAGCGTTGCGACGCCGCCATTCGAGCCGCCCATAACAGCGATGCGTCGGCCGTCGATCCGCGCGTCTGCTTGAGCGGCGCGCAGGGCGACATAGGCGTCGCCGCCGCGCACATACGCTGCCGGCCATTGCGATCCCGGCCGCTCGCAGACACCGCCGCGAAGTCCGCGTGGAACGAAGCTATCCGGCATTACGACCGCGTAACCATTGGCGATTAGAAAACCGGCCCAGTCGCGCGTGATCTGACCGCCGCGATCGCCTTCGATACCCGCGCAATTGTGCAGCAATACGACTGCCGGAAACGGTCCGGCCCCCAGCGGCACACGGATATCGACAGTCGGCTGGATCGTAGCGTACTCGGCCATTCGCGCGTCGTAACGCTCCTGACCGCCGCAAGCTGCGAGCAACAGTGCCGCGACGGAAACGGCGGTGAGCATACGGATGATGTTCGATTTCATGTCGTTCGACCTCGCGGGTTGAAAAATCAACGAAGCCCTGCGATGCGCGTTGCACCGCCGGCATTGTCGCCGACCAGGGCGAACGGCGCCCAGAAGATCGGGTGGGAATAGGCGAACACCGTCCGCCCGCTCTGCGGATCGACGAAGCCCGGCCCGTCGATCATCGCCAGCATCGTCTGGCGCAGCGCCGCCGCGCGGCCCAACGTCGCGTCGGCCGCTTGGCGGGCAAACAGATCGGTCGTCAGCGTGCGTGCGCTCGTCGTCTCGACCGGCCAGTTGGTGACGAGCAACGCGCGCGTGCCCGCATAGAAGAAGGCGCGGCCAAGCCCCGAAACGGCTTCGGCGCCCGCGCCGTCGCCCGTCGCCGTGTTGCACGCCGACAGTACGACCCAATCGGCGTCGAGCTTCAGCCCCAGAATCTCGTCGAGCGTCAGCAGGCCGTCGCCATCGACGCCCGCGACGTCTGGCGCGGACAAGGCGAGTGCGGGCTGCGTCAGCCCGTTGAGATCGCCGGGGACCAGACCGTGCGTGGCGAACATGACAACCTTGCGGTCGCTCAAATCCATCGCCGCAACCGCGCGCTCGTTGGCGGCGGCGCCAAGGATTACGTCGGACGTTCCCGCCCCCAACGCCCGCGCCACGCCGCGCAATTCGTCGGCCGTGTCCGGCAGACGTGGCAGAATCGCGAGTTCGGCGCTGTCGATCGTGCGCGTCGCGGGCGCGTTGCGACGCACCAGCGAAATGCTACGCGTCTGCAAACCTCGCGTCGTCACGGCCGCGACCTGCGTCGCCGCCGTGCTTTGCGCTTCGGCCATCTGGGCGGCGCTAAACCAGGGGTCGCCGAAGCCGACGAAGGGTTTGCGCGCGGTCAATGGGGCCGGCAAGCCGCGCAACGACGCGAGCGACGCGACCGACGGCAACTGCGTCACGTCCGCTTTGCGGATCAGGAACGGCACCGCGCGATAGCCGGAGAACAACGCCGTCCCTTCGCCGTCGAGCACCGGCCGCGCGGGTGCGGTCACCAGCACGCCGAACGGCAGTTGCCCCAACGCGTCGTGCGGCACGACCAACAGCGACGCGGCCCCCGCGAACCCCGCCTCGACCGGGCGCAGGAGATCATCGTAAAGCTTGTGCGCGGTCTCGACGTCAAAAGCGGGAATGTCGCCCAGCACGCTCGCGTTCGGGTCGAGTGCCGCGCGCAATTTCGCGACCGCCGCCGCGATCGCGCCGCGCCCCTTCGCGATACCGGCGAACGCGACCGGTCCCGATTTGCGGACCGCCCAGACGAAGCCGCGTTCCTCGCCGACATAGGTCGCGATCAGCGCTTCGTCGTCGCGCAGCATCGCGCGCACCCGCTCGATCGTCACGGGGCGCGGATCGATCAGCTCGGCATAATCGGGGAAACGCGTTTCGATTTCCCGCGCGATCGCCTCGCGCGCGACGCGCAACGTCTCGATACGGCCGCGAAGTTCGCGCGCGGCGGCGGCGTCCGGTGCCGCCGACGCCAACATATCCGTCAGCACCGCGCGCAGCGCGCCCAACTGCTTCTGGGTGTCCTGCTCTTCGCGCACCAAGGTCGCGAGCGTCCCGTCCGCGGCGGCGACCCGCGCGGAGGACTGCGCCAGGGCGCGCTGCACGCTGCGCCCGCGGATCGCGTCGGCGAGCCGGAATGATTCGGCCGCCGCGTCGGGCGATTGCGAATCCTCCAGCGCGCCGATCGCGGCTTCGACGACCAGCCGGATCAACGCGTCGCGGTCGGACGCGCCGTCGTCCGCGATTCCGGCACGCAGTGCCCCTTCCAACAACGCGGGCGCCACTTGCGCCAACTCCGCGCGTGCGCCGAACGCGTCGCCGCCGCGCATGGCTGCGACCGCCGCCAATCCGCGCGCCAGCAGCGTTTCGACATGGTCGGGGCCGAAAAACGTCGCGCCATGCGTCGCGACGCGCCCGAACACCCGCCGCGCCTCGGCCGCATCGCCGGTCTGCAACGCCACGATGCCCCATCCTAAGCCGCGCTCGAACACCAGCTCGCTCAAGGCCGCGTTCGACGCGAGGCGGCGGCGCAGCTCCGCATAGGTGGCGGCCGCACGCGCATAGTCCCGCCGCGCCGTTTGTGCGCCGGCCAGCAGCTGCGCCACGCGCACGAACATCGCAGAATCGGGCGCGATCCCCGGTTTATCGAGCGCGTCGTAGGCCAGCTGCGCCAAGCGTTCGCTATCGGCGAAACGGCCCTGCTCGCGCAGCACATCGGCGAGACCTGCGATCGCCCAGGCTGTTTCCGGCGCATCGCGGCCCCATTTCTCCAGCCGTTCGACGACCACGAGCCGGGCTTCGCTTTCCGCTTCGACCAGCCGACCTTGGCGCGCCAAAACGCGCGACAATTCCTGCCTCGCGTAGAGCCCACTGCCCGTCATCGCATTGGGCGGCAGATTGTTGTTGCGCACGATCGAAGTTTCGTCGCGCACCAGCGCCGCGTTGGCGGCCAACGCGGCGCGCAAATGCCGCTCCGCATCCGCGTAGTTGCCTGAGCCCAGCGCGTACAGCGCATGGGCGCGCGCCGCGGCGAACTCGCTGGACTGACCGACCCAAGCGGCAAAAAAGAAGTTCGACCGCACGCTCGCCAGATTGGCGTCGATCTTCGGGAGTTCACTTTGTGCGGCGGCGAGGTCTCCGAACTGGATATAGGCGGTCAACAGATTGGCGCGCGCCTGAAGTTCCCACGACGCGTTCGGCGACGCTTCGATCCGCTGGCGGCTCAATTCGATCGCTTTGGCGGTATGGCCGCGATTGAGCTCGGCGACCGTCCAAGTTTGAATCCGCCGCGCGCCGATTAGCGCGTCGCCGCCCGCGATGACGCCGGCCTCATAGGCTAGGCGCAAATCGTCGGCGCGTTGCGCAGCACGTCCGAGAAACTCGGCGGCAGCGGCACGGCGGGTGTAATACGCGGCAAGTTCGCCCGCGTCGGCGCGCTCGCGATCCGTCGGCGCCGAGTCCGCGAGCGCTTGCGCTTCGGCTAGCCGCGCCGTATCGGGCCGCCGCGCTTCGATGATCGCGGCGATGTCGTTAACGCTGCGCGGCGGTGCGCGGAAACTCTGCGCTTGGAAGGTCGTGGCCGTACGCCGCGCTTGATCGAGGCTGACGACCGGACGCTCCTCCGGTTGACAGGCGACAAGCGCTCCAAACAAGAAAATGGAGGCGCAAACGACACCAACGCTTCGAGACCCCATATTTCCATCCCCCGACCGCCCGACATTGAACCGTCGTTCGACCTCGCTTGTCCGTTCGACTTACACCATCGTTTGGAACCGAGCATCGCGAGTGTATCTTGCCAAAAACAATTCGTACAACGATCGAGTGATTTTGGCGCAACATGAAGTTTATTACATCCCCCGCCGCATCACGCGTGACGGAGATCACATGTATTGGTTAAAGTCTTCGAGACAATTGTAGAGTCGGAGGAGACGTTGACGATGACGCCAGGCGAGAAGATGCGCAGCTATTTGGCCCAGCCGGGCTTCGTGGTCATGCCCGCGATTTGGGATGGGCTGACCGCCAAGCTGACGGCCAAAAGCGGCTTCAAGACCGCGTTTCTGTCGGGCTCCTGCGTCGCGGCGAGTTGCTTGGGCGGCCCCGATCTCGATCTAATCGGCTTCGGCGAGATGTACGATGCGCTCAACAAGGCGCGCAACGCCGCCCCCGATCTGCTGATCCTCGCCGACGGCGATCACGGCTACGGTAACGCGATGAACGTGCAGCGCACCGTCGCCGCCTATGGCCGCGCCGGGGCCGCCGCCGTGCTGATCGAAGACAAGCTGACCCCGCGCGCCCTCACCGCTGCGGGCAAGCCTTGCTTGCCCTTCGAAGAAGCGCGCATGAAAATCCGCGCCGCCGTCGCCGCCGCGAAGGAAACCGGCATTCTGGTCATGGCGCGCACCGATTGCCGCCCCACACTCGGCATCGACGAAGCCGTCGCGCGTATCGAGATGTATGTGGCCGAAGGGGCCGCGATCACCTTTCTCGACTCACCCGCCGACGAAAACGAAATCCGTCGCGCGGTCGCGGCATCGGGCAAGGCACCGGCTTTCTCGGTGCTCACGCCCGGCCAGCCGCGCGCCGCACCGTCGCAGAAGGACGCCGCCGCGTTGGGCCTGAAGATCGGTACCTATCCGACCGGCATGTTGTCGCCGGCCATCGCAGGTATGCAAGCCGGCCTCGATGCCATCGGTTCGGGTGCCGCCGAAGCGCCGGGCGCTTTGCCGGGCAAGAAGCTGCGCGAAGTGCTGGGCTACGACGCTTACGACGCCCACGCGAAGCAGTTCGTCGCCGGAACGTGATTCGGGATTAGGCGAGCACCGGCGCGACGACCCCGCATCCGTCGAACAGATGCGCATGCTGGGCCAGCATGCCGCAGATGGCGCCGGGCGTCGCCGCGAAGGCGCGGGCAACCGCCTTCTGCAACTGACAACAAATATAGGGCTTGGCGATGATCTCGCCATGCACGCGGCCGATTTTGCATTCGGCTTCGTAGCGATCGGCGGCAAGATAGATGATCTTCAAATTCGGCAGCCGGAGCTTCGCCATATCGACCAAGCGATAGCCTTCGATCACCGGCAGGCTGACATCGGTCACCAGCAGATCGATGTTCTTGCGGGCCGCCAGCGTTTCCAGCGCCAGCAATCCACCATCCGCGGCGCAGACATTCATGCCGAGGTCGGACACGGCATCGCAGGCCATGCGGCGCTGCAACCCATCGTGTTCCGCGATCAATACGTTCATAACCTTGCCCTGCCCTGTTTTCAGTAGTTGACGGTGACGATCATGCTGTCGGTGAAGCTGCCCATTCCAGGGTTCTGCCGCGCCGGAATCTTGCCGTAGACGTTGTAGGAAACGATCGAACCCACGAGCGGGATCGAATAGCTGTCGCTGATCCGGCCGCTCGAACCGGTGCCGTCGCCCCAAACCTGCGAAAGCCCGGCATCGGTGTAGAGGTTGTAGTTGAGCGTCAGCGAACCGGATTTCAGCGCGCGCGACGCGTAGCTGCCGTTGCCCGGCGCAAAATGGATGTTGTAGGCGACCGAGCCCGACAGCCCGACCACGATCAGGCACGTGACGGTCACGCTGCCGTTGCTGGTCTTATCGACGCCGCTGGTCGGATCGTAGATGCCGAAGGCGACCGAATTGGTCGCGACCGTGCAGGCGATCGCCGCGAAAGCGCTTGGCACCGACGCGACCAGCAAGAACAGGGCGAGAAGAAGGCGTTTCATTTCACGGCCTCGCAGATCGCGACGGTGCCTTCTTCGATCGCGGCGGGAATGCGGAAGCGGCAGGTCTGGGCGCGGTTGTCGGTTTCGAATTCGTCGCCCGCTGCACCTTCCAGATAGACTTCGCCGTCGAAGCCCGAGCGGAAAACCTTCGCGTCGGCGACGCGCACCACTTCGATGCCGCTATCGATCGGCTCGCCGTCCTCGCCCACGACCGTCAGCGACACCTTGCTGGCGGATTCGACGCGGAACTCGACCTTCGCGATGCCGCGGTGGCGCGGCGTGACGGAGGTTTCGAGCTTCTCGACATCGGCATCGACCGGCAGATCTGTCGTTTCGATGGCGATGCGGTTGGCGTAGTTCGACAGCAGGCGCGGCACGAACAGATCGCCATCCGCGTCGGTCTTGCCGATCGGGCGATTTTCCTGAAGGACGGTCACGCCCGCACGGCCGGGCACCGAGACCACGCCGAACGCGTCGTCGATGCGGCGCGTCGGGAAGAACTTGCCGTTGGCGACCGCCAAGCCGCCGCTGGCCGACATGCGCCCGCCTGTCTGGCGCGCGGCTTGGTCGACGGCGCCGCCGAAATCGCCGAAGCTGGTGCGGCGCGTGGCATCGACGCTGTTGCGTTCCAGTTCGCCGCGCGAAACGGCGGCGCCGAAAGCCCAGCCCGCGTCGCCCGCCGGCGAATGGCGCGCTTGCAGCGTGCTCGACGCGCGGCCGTCGCGCGTGCTGGCGTCGATCGACGCGGTGGTTGAGGTTCCGAACATGAAAGTGACCGTCATGCCGATCACGGCGGTCGAACGCTCCTGCTTCGTGCCCAGCGCGTAGGTATTGACGAACGCGCGGTCGTTGAGCGGCAAGCTCCAATTCGCCGAGACGACGCGCGCGGGCGCCTTGCCGTCGTAGCCGACGCGCGCCGCCGACAGCGACAGCGAGCCGTAGCTTTCGAGGCCGAGGGCGACGGTCGCGAGCGTCTCCGAACGCTGGGGAGCGGCGGCGGTCGAGAACACGAAGCCGCCCGCGTCGAAATTCGACGACTGGAAGCGCTGGCGCACGCTGAAGGTCCAAGCGCCCGCATTGCGCGAGAACGCGGCACCCGCCAGCCAGCCCGTGCCGCGCGTCCCGTTGGCGACCGCGACTTCCTCGTGGAACTCGCCCAGGCCCAGGAACGCGCTGGTCAGGCTGGCGCCCGCCGCCTGGCGGCGATCCGTGCCTTCGGCATGGGCTTCGACCGTGTGGCTGTCGGTCAAACCGTAACGATGCGTGCCCGCCAGCATCGGCGCGTCGTAACCGCCGCTGGTGAAGCCGTAGCCGGTGCGCAGGAACCCGCCTTCGTAGGAATAGTCCGACTTGCCCGCGCGCAGCAGACGCGGGCTCACATAGAACGGCACGTTCAGCGCTTGCTGGCGGCCGAGCGGATCGGTCAGCACCACGCGCGCGTCGCCGCCGCCGGTCAGCGTGGGCAACTGATTGAGCTCGAACGGGCCGCGATCGACCTGGCCGCGATAGCGCAGCGCGCCGTTGACATAGACGTCGACGGTCGAAGGCAGAGCCGCTTGGCCCGCGAAGCTCGCGGTCGGATAGGAAATATAGCCGGGCTGGAGCGCGAAATTGCTGGCGATCTGCACGCCGCCGAAACGCGCCGGCCGGCCCCAAGCGCCGCCGCGCGAGATCGCGTCGCCGAGCTTCACGCGCGTCATGCTGCCGTAAAGATCGTGGATGTAGGAGCTGTCGAGGCGCGTGAAGTTGCCCGCTTTCGTGGCACCGGTGCGAACGATGCCCGCCGTTTGCAAGCCGCCGCCGAACACCGGGCCGCCGGCTTCGAGCTGGCTCGCCGCGTAGCTGACGCCGCCGATCGTTTGGGCGATGGCGTCGTAGTTGAGATAGGCGCCGCTGGCCGACGCGTCGACCTTCGCCGTGTCGCTGCGCGTCGTGTCGACGACCTGGCGGCGGAAACCCTTGGGGTCGAGCGTCAGCGCCAGATCCATCTTCGCGGTATCGAAGCGGACATTCATCGCGGGAATGTCGGCAAGGCGCACATAATCCGCACCCGGGCCGGAAATGCGGCGCGCCGACGCCGGAATTTCGACGCGCGCTTCGGTCAGGATCTCGACCGGCAAGTAGTAGCCATCCGCGCGCTTCATCGCGAGGACGGTATCGACGAGCGGTGTGCCGTTGAGGCTGACCGACAGGATCTCGCTCTCGTCTTCGGTCTCGCGCGAAGCGATCGGTTCGACCGCCTGGGCGAAGCCCGGACGGGGATCGGCGATCAGCAGGCCGGCGGTCAACGCCAGGCCCGTCGCCAGAACCGATTTCGCGCGCGCGGCCATTGTGATCATCGCGCGCTTAGCGGCAGTTGCAGCGGGCCGGCATCGGTCGCGAGATCGACGCGCGCAAGGCGGTCGAGCTTCACGCCCGCATCAGCGATCGGCAGCGACATCGTCGCACCGGGCAGCACGTAATAAAGGCCCTTGTGGCCCGAACCCGCAGCACCCGCCATGTCGCTCAGGCTGTAGCCGGTGAGGCGCACATGATTGTTGCCGGCGTTGCGCAGGATCAGGACCGGCGCGCCGTTCTCGCCCGTGCCCAGCGACGGCGTGAGTTTGCGCGAAGCGGCGTCGAGGCCCGCGACGAAGACCGGGATCGAAATACGCAGATAGGTTTCGATCGCCTGGACGCGCTCGCGGTCCTTCTTCGGCACTTCTTCGATCAGCAGGCGGTAGCTGCGCTCGTCCTGCGCTTGGAGCTTGCCGTTGTAGCCCACGCGCACGAGCTGCTGGGCGCCCGGGGCGATTTCGGCGATCGGCGGATTGGCCATCACTTCGCGCGTCGGCGTCAGCGTGTCGCGCTGTTCGGCCTGGCGCCAGTTCATCGCGCGGAACTGCACCAGCGACGGCGTCGTGCCGACATTGGTGACCATCAGCGCCACGTTGCTCTGGCGGTCGTTGAGGTCGATGCGAACGGTGCTGAGCTTCAACTCGCCCGCTTGCGCCGCACTCGCGATCGCCAGAAGGGCGAGGCTGACGGCCGACGCGACGCTGTTCTTGAAATTGCGCATGGTTGCGATCCTTCCGTTTCAGTAGGTCAGCGTGACGGTGATGGTGTCGGTGTAGATGCCCGTCGGCGCCGCCTGCTGGGCGGGGATGCGGCCGTAAACCGTGAAGTTCGTCAGAAGACCGGTCGCCGTACCCGCGACCGTGTCGCTGCCGATCGTCTGGCCCCACAGCGACGTGCGGTTCGCGTCCTGATACAGCGTGTAGTTCAGCAAGTTGGCGCCGAACGTCATCTTGCGGCTGGCGACCGTGGCGCCCGTGCCGCCGCCGGCGTTGAGGCCGATATTGAATGGCGTGCCCGTCGTGCAAATGACCGAGACGGTCGTCGAACCGTCATGCGGCGTCGACGACGTCGGGTCGTAAAGGCCGAAGGCCAAAGGCAGCGCCACGATGGCGCAGGATTGGATGATCGTGGCGCTGACCAGGATCGACGACGTCGCCGTCGCGGCGCGCGCTTGATGTTCGCCGATCGCGCCGCCGAGCAAACCAACGATCGCGGCGGCCGCCGTCAGACGGCGAATTAGCGAGTTGCGTGTGTGATTAAGCGCAGATGACATTTTCGGCTCCGTTGAGAATTCGACGGAGCCTTTATCTGCGTTGCGTGGCGCGCATCCCAGTTAAGTAGAGTCAAGAATCTCGCGGAATCCCTTGCGATTCTCGACGTTCTTTAAACTCGCTTACGCCATTAACCATTTTGTCGCGCGATGCGACCTTGATTGTGAAGAGTGTAAAGCCATGTTAATTTATCTAATAATTCGCTCGACGCTGCGTTGGCGTCATTTGGAGAGACTTCGTGCCCGGTTTAATCAAAGCAGCGGTGTTTGCGGTATCCACGACCGTCATGCCGGTTCCCGAGCAAGCACCGCCGCCCGCATGGCCGACCGCGCAAGCCGCGACGTTGACGGAAGTCGTCACGCGCTGGGCCGAACAGGCCGGTCGTCCGGTGCCGATGATCGACCCCGCCGTCGGCCAATATCGCGTCGGCAAGCTCAATCTCGCCGCGAAGGATTACTGCGCCGCGACATCGAAGCTGGTAGCCGCCCTCGCCCATTCCCGCACCCAACCTGTGATCGCCGATTGCGGCACGGCCAACGCGCCGCTCGTCATCGTCGCGCGTCCGGCTGGCTGATCGGCTTGCCCGCCCGGCGCCGGCCATGAACAAAATCCGGCTGCTGATCGTCGACGACGACCCCGGTGTTTCCAAACTCCTCGCCACTTATCTTGGCCGCGAAGGCTACGCGCCGGAAATCGCCGATTCCGTCGCCGCGATGCAGGCGAGTTTCGAGAAATCGCCGCCCGAGTTGGTGATCCTCGACGTGATGCTGCCCGACGGCGACGGCTGGGGCGCGCTCCGTTGGATTCGCGAGCGCAGCCAATTGCCGGTCATGATGCTGACCGGCAAGGGCGACACGATCGACAAGATCGTCGGGCTGGAGATGGGCGCCGACGATTATCTCGCCAAACCGTTCGAGATGCGCGAATTGCTGGCGCGCTTGCGCACGATTCAGCGCCGCCGCGTCTACGCCGATCAGCAAATCCAACAAGCACAGCCCGCTGCGGCGGCGGCCGAAACGAAGTTCCGCTTCCATGGTTTGGAGATCGATGTCGTCGCCCATGAGGTGCGCGACCCGAACGGCGCCGAGATCAAGCTCACGATGGCCGAGTTCCGGCTTCTGTCGATCCTGGCGCGCAATGCGGGCAAAGTCGTTCCGCGCGATCAATTGTCCGAGGACGTCGCCGGCCGCGACTGGGATCCCAACGATCGCAGCATCGACGTGCATCTCAGCAATTTGCGCAAGAAGATCGACGGCGCCGCCAATCGCGCAGGCATCATTCGCACCGTGCGCGGCACGGGCTATATGCTGATCCCGCCTTCCGTCTAATCTTGACCGTCGAGTGCCGCGCGCAACGCCATCGCCAATTCGGGTTTGCGATAGGGCTTGCTGAGCAGCGCGAAATTCTCACCCATCCGCGAACCGTCGTCGATATCCGTATCCGGAAAGCCCGATGTCAGCAGGAT
The DNA here is from genome assembly GCA_017308135.1 of Alphaproteobacteria bacterium. NCBI lineage: Bacteria > Pseudomonadati > Pseudomonadota > Alphaproteobacteria > Alphaproteobacteria bacterium. The sequence continues at coordinate 414,614 of JAFKFM010000010.1, read as the reverse complement.
ACGGATCGACGGCCAACGCTGACGCACCAACCGCGCCAGCGCCAACCCGTCGATCTTGCCCGCCATTACGATGTCGCTGAACAGAAGGTCGATCCGTTCGCCGGATTCGAGGACTTGCAGCGCGTCGGCGGCATTCTCGGCCATCAGCACTTTGTAGCCGAACGACGCAAGATCGATGCGCACCAGCCGGCGAATGCCGGGATCGTCCTCGACCGCCAAAATCGTCTCGTTGCCGCCGCTGCTAACGATCTCGGGCGTCGTGTCGGGCGTTTCCAACGCCAGATAATGGCGCGGCAGATAAAGCCGGAACGTGGTGCCGACGCCGACCTCGCTATAGACGTTGATATGCCCGCCCGATTGCTTGATGAAGCCGAAGACCATGCTTAGGCCGAGACCGGAGCCGCGCCCCGCCTCTTTGGTGGTGAAGAACGGGTCGAAGACCTTCTTCATATTCTCGGGCGAAATCCCGTCGCCGGTGTCGCTGACCTGCAGCATCACGTAGTCGCCTTCGACCACGTCGGGATGGCGCATCGCATAGTCGGAATCGAGCCGCCGCCGCGTGGTGACGATCGACAAGCGCCCGCCTTTGGGCATCGCGTCGCGCGCGTTGGTCGCGAGATTGGCGAGAGCCGCTTCGAGCTGCGTGGGATCGACCATCACCGTCCAGGGATCGCGGTCGAGCGTGAGCGATATCTCCACCCGTTCGCCCAGCACGCGACGCAACATCTGCGTCGTCGAGCTGACCGTGCGGTTGATATCGACGGGCCGCGGCTGCAAAGGCTGGCGGCGCGCGAAGGCCAGCATGCTGCGCACCAGATCGGCGCCGCGCAAAGCCGCGTTGTAAGCCTCGGTCGCGAAATTATCGACGACCGCGTCGCCCGGACGCTCCTCGCGCAATAGCTGGATATTGCCCATGATGACGAGCAGCAGATTGTTGAAATCATGCGCAAGGCCGCCGGTCAGCTGACCGAGCGCGTCCATCTTCTGCGCCTGGAAAAGCTGATCTTCGGTCTGCTTGGCCTGGGTCACGTCCTCCAGCACGATCAAGCTGCCGTGCAAAACGCGTTCGCCGAACAGCGGTGCGCCGGAAAAGCGCACATGGATCGACTTGCCGTCGCGATCCCGGCAGACGATCGACCGATTGCGGACGACCAATCCGCCCTCGACCGCTTCGAACAGGCGATCGACCGCCGGCATTTCTTCATCGGGCGTCAACGCATAGGGTTTGCGCAGAACATCGACCGCGCGATAGCCGAAAATCCGCTCGGCTGCGGTACTCCAAAATTGGATGTTGCGGGCGGTATCGACGAAAATAACCGCGACGGGCAAGGCTTCCAGCGCCGTATCGGTCCATTGCGCCTGGCGGCGCAATTCGTCTTCCACCCGGTTGCGTTCGCCGATCTCGTTCGCCAGCTGGCGGTTGGCATCCGACAACGCGCGCGTACGTGTCGTCACTTCCGTTTCGATCCGCGCGCGCGTGCTGCGTTGATAAACGATGTAGCCGAGTGCGAGCGCCGTCAGCGCCAGAATGGCGGCGAGCGCGAACCAGTGCGCGGACGAGCGCAGCGAATCCCCGAATTCCGCCGGGAAGGCGAACGCCAGCCGCCAGCGATGGTCGTAGTCCCGGATATCCGCGGTGGCTTGTGTCGCGTCGGGCGACGGCGCAACGGCGGCGGCCGCGGCGGTGCGGAAACGCTGGCGCGACGGATCCAGCGACGCGACCAATTCGTCTTGCGCCAGGGATTGGCCGCGTCCCAGATAGAAGCGCAACGTTTCCGGGATTTCCGGCGTGCCTTCGATAGCCGCGTTCAGCGCGTCTTCGATCCGCCAATGGCCGATCACGAAGCCGATCAACGCGCCCTGGGCTTGGCCACCGCTCGTCGCGCCATACACGGGTGCGGCGACGATTCGCTTCGGCGTCGTTCCGCTGACCCCGATTAACTCTATCGCCGGCATCACCACCGGCCCGCCCGCCCGGCGCGCGGCTTCGATCAGACCGGCCAACGCCGGATCCGCCAGCAGATCGCGGCCCGCCGGCACGGTCCACCGGCCGAACGTCTCGATATAAAGCACCGGCAGATACACGTCGCGTGTGCCCGCCGGCATCCCCGACGGATCGACGATATGATAATCCATTAACTCGAACACCGCGCGCGCGCTTTGTTCGACCAGCGGTGCCCATAGGACGCTCGACAATGCGTCGTCGCCCAGCGCCATTTCGCGCACGAACCGCCGGAACTCGCCCGCCGTCGGCCGCGAATTCGTCCGCAAATACGCCGCCGTCGCCACGATCGGCGCGGTCATAGCATGCAGTTTCGCTTCGATATCGCGCGCGCGCCATTCGACGCGGATCTGGACCGCGCGTTCGATCCGCGCATCATCGACCAAGCGCGCGAGTTGCCATGCGCCGGCGGCGGCCGCGAAGCCGATCGCCAACGCGATCAACGCGGCGGGGCCGAGCGCGAATACCGCGAACTGCCGCAAAGCGGCGATCATCCGGTCGATGGGCGAGGATTCCACGAACGGTCTCCGGCTGCTCCATCCTTTGGGAGACCACTACTATAACGAGAGTTTGCAGAAACCGGATGCGTCGTTTTAAATCCAAACAATTTTGCAATGCAAACTACCTGCACTGCGCCGTAGATTTTCTTGTACCGTCCGAAATCGTGGAATCGAGACCGGTGTTCAGTTACCGAAAACGACGGTTTTTGCGCCATCCATCAACACGCGGCGGTCGATATGCCAAGCGATCGCGCGCGACAACACGCGGCGCTCGATGTCCCGCCCCTTGCGCACCAGATCGTCGGGCGTGTCGCGATGGCTGATGCGCTCGACGTCCTGTTCGATGATCGGGCCTTCGTCGAGATCGGCGGTCACGTAATGCGCCGTGGCGCCGATCAGCTTCACGCCGCGCGCATGCGCCTGGTGATAGGGCTTGGCGCCCTTGAATCCCGGCAAGAACGAATGATGGATGTTGATGCAGCGCCCCGCCAATTTCTCGGCCAGGTCGTTCGACAGCACCTGCATGTAGCGCGCGAGCACGACCAGATCGGTGCCGGTCGACTGCACCAGGCGCCACAGCTCGGCTTCCTGCGCCGCCTTGTTGTCGCGCGTCACCGGCAGATGATGGAACGGAATCCCCGCGAAATCGTGATGCGTATAGGTCTCGCGCGGATGGTTGGCGACGATGCCCGAAATCTCCATCCGCAACTCGCCGATCCGCCAGCGATACAGGATATCGGCCAGACAATGGTCGAATTTCGAGACCAACAGCATGACCTTGGGCCGTGCCGCGCCCGCGACGATATCGAGCTTCATGTCGAACTTGACCGCGAGCTCGGCCATCGCCGCGCGAAACATGTCGATCGACGCGTCCGACTTCGCCGCGTCGAACGCGACGCGCATATAGAACCGGTCGGTCTCGGTTGAATCGAACTGGTTCGCTTCGCCGATATTGAAGCCGCATTCGAAAAGTCGCGTCGATACGGCGGCGACGATGCCCGGACGGTTCGGGCACGCCAAAGTCAGCAGATAATGTTCGCTCATCTTCGTTCCTGAATGACCAACCCGAAAACAGCGGCGCTCGATTCCAGCCAATGCCAGAACGAGGCCGCGTTGCTGCGAAACACGGCGACGCGCCACGCTTCGCGCTCGCTTCGCCACAGTATCACACCCATATGCGCGACGGTGGTGACGGCGACGGCATCGGGCGCGAATTCGCGCGGATGGAGATCGACGCCGATCCCCTTTTCGAGCGTCGCCACGGCGTCGCGGCCCGAAATTTCCAACACGCCATAGCCGCCGCTTTGGTCGATCACGCTGGCCGACGCCGCGATATCCGGCGCGATCGCGCCGAAAGCGAGCCATTTGCCCGGCCCGATGCCGAGATAGTCGGTGCCGTCACGCGACACGCGCTTTGGCCCATCGGTCAAGCCGGATATCGGTCCGCGCGCGATCACCGTCGCGATCTGCAGCCCCGTCACTTCGCGAACAGTCATGCCGGGATCGCGCGTATCGCCCGCCGGCTTCAGCAAGCTCGCAAACGCGGTTTCGGCAGTCAGAACGATCGGATCAGCCACGAACACGCTCCCCCGCCGGATCGGTAAAGACCGGCGACACGATCTCCACGACCAGATCGCCGCCGCGCACCGGATCGTAGACGCGGACACGCTGGCCGATGCGCGATGTTCCGCCTTTCAGCAGGCCGAGCCCGATCCACGATTCGACATGGGGCGAATAAATCGCCGAGGTGACGTAGCCTTCGTCGTTCGCGGTCGTCGCCGGCGCACCCAGCGCCAGGAAATGCGCGCCCGCACGCAGACGCTGCGTGGCGTCCACGGGCTTCAAGCCGACGAGCGTCGGCCGATCGGCGGCGATTAAGGCCGGCCGCTTGGCCATCGTGCGGCCGATATAATCCTTCTTCGCCGACAGCATTTTGCCAAGGCCCAGATCGCCCGCCGTGGTCTGGCCGCTGATCTCGTTACCCGCGACATGCCCCTTCTCGACCCGGAGCACGCCCAGAGCTTCCGTGCCATAGGGTGTCGCGCCCGACTTCATCAGCGCGTCGAGCAGAGACGCGCCGTACTGAGCGGGCGCGGCGATCTCGTAAGCAAGCTCGCCGGAGAACGAGACGCGGAACAACCGGATCGTCGCGGCGCCAAGTTTCGTTTCGGCGCAGGCAAGATACGGGAACGCCGCGTCCGACAAATCGAATGCGTCGCCCAGCAGGTCTTGAAGCAGCGCACGCGACTTCGGCCCCGCGACGGCATATTGCGACCATGCCTCGGTGACGGAAGCGAGTGTCACCCGCAAATCGGGGCGCAGCACTTGATGGCAGAACTCGAGATGCTGCATCGCGCGCGCGGCGTTGGCGGTCGTCGTCGAGACGATGAAGTGTTCCGCCGCCAATCGCGCGGCCGTGCCGTCGTCGAACACGAACCCGTCCTCGCGCAGCATCAAACCGTAGCGCGTGCGGCCGACCGGCAGGGTCGAGAACGTGTTCGCGTAGACGAAGTCGAGAAACGCGCCGGCGTCGGGGCCTTGCACGTCGATCTTGCCGAGCGTGGATACGTCGCATACGCCGACGCTCGCGCGAACGGCGCGCGCTTCGCGCGTGACGGATTCCAGCCAGTCCGTCTCGCCCGGCAACGGAAAATATTGGGGTCGCAGCCATTGGCCCGTCTCGACCATCACGGCACCGTGATCGACGGCCCAGCGATGCCCGGCGAGATGACGATAGGGTCGGAAATGCTTGCCGCGATGTGGGCCCGCCAATGCGCCGATTGCGACGGGCGAATTCGGCGAACGTGCGGCAGGCGTGCCCACCGGCCCCTCGCCCTGCCCCGACAATCGCGCCAGGATCGCGTGGCCGATCACGCCGGAAGTCTTGCCCTGATCGGTCGCCATACCCAGCGTGGTGTAGCGCTTGGCGTGTTCGGGCGCGCGATAACCTTCGCGATGCGCCAATTCGATATCCGCGACGGTCACGTCGTGCTGGAAATCGACGAACGCCTTCGCCGACGCACCGACATGCCAGAACGCTGTCACGCCGGACGCTTCGTCATCGGCCTGCGGCGGATCGTCCGACGCTTTGGCGAAACCGAGCGCCGCCGCCGCCGCGACGCCCGCCGCATGACCGTCGCGCAACGCTTCGCCCAACGTGAATTTGCCCGACGCGGCGCCCACCGCAACGCCGACGCGATTATTCTCGGCGGCGAGGAACGCCGATTTCGCCGGCGACCAGACCGGCTTGTCGCCCAAATGCGTCGCGATGCCGATTGCGGGATTGACCCCGCCCGCGACGGCGATCAGATCGGCCGCGAGCGCTTCGCGGCCTTGCGCCGTTTCGACGATCGCCGCGCGCACGCCGTGCCGCCCGCCTTCGCTGCCGACGACATGCCCTTCGATCCTGCGAATACCGAGTTTGCCAGCCTTCGTCATTAATTCGGGGGCCACAGCGTCGCGCGGATCGACGATCGTGGTCACGGCACCGCTCGCCGCGAGGTCGAAAGCCGATGCCCAGCCATCGTCGCTGCTCGCGAACACGACGGCCTTATCGGCGAGGCGTACGGCGAAGCGGTTGACGTAGCTGCGCGCGGCGGAGGCTAGCATGATCCCCGGCCGGTCGTTGTCGGCGAAGGCGATGGGGCGCTCGATGGCGCCGGTCGCGATAACCGCCCGTTTCACGATGAAACGCCAATAGCGCTGCCGCGGCGTGTGCAGGGGCGGTACCGGCAGATGATCGGCGACACGCTCCAGCGCGCCGAATTCGCCGCCGTCATAGGCGCCGAACACTTGCGTGCGGCGGAAGATCCGCACCTCCGGCATCGCTTGAAGCTCGTCGATCGCATCGTTTGCCCAATCGAGCGCGTCGCGTTCGTTGACAACGTGCTTCTCGGACAGCAAGCGTCCTCCAAGGCGGAAATCGTCGTCGCAGAGAATGACCCGCGCCCCGGCGCGCGCGGCGGCAAGTGCGGCGGATATCCCGGCGGGCCCCGCCCCGATCACCAGCACATCGGCGAAAGCGGCCGATGCTTCGTATGTGTCGGGATCGGCTTCGCCGCTGGCGCGGCCCAGACCGGCAGCGCGGCGAATCAAGGGCTCGTAGAGCTTTTCCCAGAACGAAGCCGGCCACATGAAGGTCTTGTAGTAGAACCCGGCCGACAGCAGCGGCGACAGATAGCGATGCGCCGCACGAATGTCCCAGTCGAGGCTCGGCCAGCGATTCTGACTCGCGGCGTCCAGCCCGTCGTAAAGCTCGACCGTCGTGGTTTTGGTGTTGGGCTCGCGCCGCGCGCCGCTGCGCAATTCGACCAGCGCGTTGGGTTCTTCCGGCCCGGCAGTGAACACGCCGCGCGGCCGGTGATATTTGAACGATCGCCCGACCAGCTTGACGCCGTTGGCCAGCAGCGCCGAGGCGAGCGTATCGCCCGCCACGCCTGCGTAGCTTCGCCCGTCGAAGGTGAAGCGCCGCGCGTCGGCGCGGTCGATCACGCCGCCTTGGTCGAGCCTTCGCATCATCGCACAAGCTCCGCGCCTTCGATGCGGTGTGTGCGCGTATCGCGCGTCACGACCAGCCAGGACCGGCAGCCCGACGCGTGATACCAAAACTCGCGATGCGGGCCCGCCGGATTGGCGCGCAGATTGACGTATTCGTGGTACGCGGCCGCGTCATCCGTCGCCGGGCGCGCAACACTCGCATCGCCGAGATAGGAGAACTCCCGCGCGTCGCGTTCGCCGCAGTAGGGGCAAGGAATACGCATAGCGCCTCAATGAAGATTGGGCTGGGCGCCTTGGCCCTTTTCGTCGATCACCGCCCCGGTCGCGAAACGGTCGAGGCGATAGGCGCTCGCAACCGGATGCGGCGTATCGCGCGCGATCAAATGCGCGAAACACAGGCCGGAAGCGGGTGTGGCCTTGAATCCGCCATAGCACCAGCCGGCATTGAGATAGAGCCCATCGATCGGCGTTCGGTCGATGATCGGCGAACCGTCCATCGACATATCCATGATGCCGCCCCAGGATCGCAGCAAACGCAGGCGGCCGATCATCGGCAAAATCGCCATGCCGCCTTCGCACACATCCTCGACCACCGGCAGATTGCCGCGCTGGGCATAGGAATTATAGCCGTCGATATCGCCGCCGAAGACCAGCCCACCCTTGTCGGATTGGCTGACATAGAAATGGCCGGCGCCGAAGGTGATGACGCCATCGATCAGCGGCTTCACCCCTTCCGACACGAAAGCCTGCAACACATGGCTTTCGATAGGCAGGCGCAAACCCGCCAGCGCCGCGACGCGCGAGGAATTGCCCGCGACCGCGAGACCGATTTTGGCCGCGCCGATGCGTCCGCGCGCGGTTTGCACGGCGATGGCGCGCCCGCTTGCGTCGCGCTCGATCGCCGTTACTTCGCAGTTCTGGATGATATCCACACCGAGGTCGCTCGCCGCGCGCGCGAAACCCCAGGCGACCGCATCGTGGCGCACCGTGCCGCCGCGCGGTTGCAGCAAGCCGCCTTTGATCGGAAATCGCGCATTGTCGAAATCGAGCTGCGGCACGAGCTTCGCGACGGCGTCGGCGTCGAGCAATTCGGCATCGACGCCTTCCAGGCGCATCGCGTTGCCGCGCCGCGCGTAGGCGTCACGCTGCGCGTCGGAATGATAGAGATTCAATACGCCGCGCTGGCTGACCATCGCGTTGAAGTTCAACGCTTGCTCCAGCCCTTCCCACAGCTTCAGCGATGTCTCGTAGAACGGGATATTGCCGGGCAGCAGATAATTGGAGCGCACGATCGTGGTGTTGCGCCCGACATTGCCGCCGCCGATCCAGCCCTTTTCCAACAGGGCGACATTGCGAATGCCGAATTCGCGCGCGAGGTAATAGGCCGTCGCAAGCCCATGCCCGCCGCCGCCCACGATCACGACGTCGTAACCGGGCTTCGGCGCCGCGTCGCGCCAATGCGGCGTCCATTCGCGGTTGCCGGTCAGCGCATGGCGCAGCAGGGAGAGGGCGGAGAATTTCATGCGCGGCTTAGGACTTGTAAATGTCCTTATAGGTCTCGCGCAGGACGTTCTTCTGCACCTTGCCCATGGCGTTGCGCGGCAAATCGTCGACGAAGAACACGCGCTTGGGCTGCTTGAATTTGGCCAAGCGGTCGGCGAGCGCCGCGACGATGTCGGCTTCCGTCACCGTGGCGCCCGGATTGCGCACCACGACGGCGGTCACGCCCTCGCCGAAATCCGCGTGCGCAATGCCGATCACCGCACTTTCGAACACGCCCGGGATCGCGTCGATCTCCGCCTCGATCTCCTTCGGGTAGACGTTGAACCCGCCGGTGATGATGAGGTCCTTGCCGCGCCCGACAATATGCACGTAGCCCTTGGCGTCGATCTTGCCGAGATCGCCGGTGATGAAGAACCCGTCTTGCCGGAACTCCGACGCCGTCTTCTCCGGCATGTTCCAATAGCCCTTGAACACGTTCGGACCCTTCACCTCGATCATGCCGATTTCGTCGGCGCCGAGGATCTTGCCCGTCTCCGGGTCGGCGACGCGCACGTCCACGCCCGGCAGCGGGAAACCGACGGCGCCGGGCACGCGATCCCCGTCATAGGGGTTCGAGGTGTTCATATTCGTCTCGGTCATGCCGTAGCGCTCGAGGATCGCGTGACCGGTGCGCGCACTCCACTCGCGATGCGTGTCGGCGAGCAACGGCGCCGAACCGGAGACGAACAGCCGCATCCCGGCGGTCGCTTCCTTGGTGAGGCCCGGCGCCTGCAGCAAGCGCACATAGAAGGTCGGCACGCCCATCAGCGTGGTGGCCTTCGACATCCGCTTCAGCACGTCGTTGGCGTCGAACTTCGGCAAGAAAATCATCTTGGCGCCGGAGAACAGAATCACGTTCGACGCCACGAACAGCCCATGCGTGTGATAGATCGGCAACGCGTGGATCAGCGTGTCCTTATCCGTGAAGCGCCAATAGCCGATCAGCGTCTCGGCGTTCGACACCAGATTGTCGTGGGTCAACATGGCGCCTTTGGATCGCCCGGTCGTGCCCGAGGTGTAGAGGATCGCGGCGAGATCGTCGCCCTTGCGGGGCTCGGTCGCGAAATCGCCCGGTAGCGCATCGATTTCGGCGAGCAGAGAGCCCGAACCGTCGGCCCCCAGCGTCGCGACCGTACCGCCCAGCTTCGCCGCGACCGGTTTCAGCCCCGCCTCGCGTGCCGGATCGCAGACGACGATGCGCGGGCCCGCGTCGCCGATGAAGTACTCCAGCTCGGCCAGCGTATAGGCGGTGTTCAGCGGCAGGAACACGCCGCCCGCACGCACCGTGGCGAGATAGAGCGCCAGCGCATCGACCGATTTCTCCACCTGCACCGCCACGCGGTCGCCGGTTTGCAGGCCCAGCGCCTTCAGGCGATTGGCGATACGCGCCGTGCGTGCGCGCAAGGCGCCATACGAAATCGGGGTGCCGTCGGGCAATTCGATCGCGATGCGCGCGGGATCGACGATGCGGGCTTCGAGACGAGCGAAAAGATTGGCGTTCATAGTCCTACTCTCTAACTTAATACGGCATTCAGACGAACGGATCGGCGATCGTCACGGACTGGCCGGTGCGCGCGGATTCCTGCGCGGCCATGCCCATCGCGGCGGCCCACCAGCCATCGGCGAGGCTCACCTCCACCTTGCCCTTGCCGCGCACGACATCGGCGAAGCGCTGATGCTGGTAGAAGGTCGAGCCGTTATGGTCGCCCGCCGCGAGCAATTCGGGATCGACTGGTACTTCCAGCGTGCGCGGCCCCGCCGGGTCGCGCGGGCTGACGACAACCTGCGCCACCGGTGCGGGGCCCAAATGCGCGGGCCAGAACCGCCCCGGGCCGGGGACATGGCATTCGATCTTGCCCGCAGGGCCGACGGCGGAAATCTCTTCCTGGTATTTCGAGCCTTCGGCGAACATGCACAGTTCCAGCATCGCCCGCAGGCCCGATTTGAAATCGACGATCGCGTAAGCGTGATCCCAGATATCGGGCGTACGATTGCCGATCCGCTCGTCGAGATGGTTCACGGCTTGCCCGCCCGACGCCATCACGCGCACGGGATCGGACTGCGCGATATGGCGCATGAGATCGAAGAAATGGCAGCATTTCTCGACCAGCGTGCCGCCGGTGCGCTCGTTGAAGCGGTTCCAATCGCCGACCTTTTCCAGGAACGGGTAGCGATGCTCGCGGATCGTCAGCATCTTTACGCCGCCGGTCGCCGCATCAACGCTTTCGATCAGCCGCGTCACCGGCGGCATGTAGCGATACTCCATCGCCACCCAGATCGGGGCCGTATAGCGCTTGCGCAATTCCGCGACACGGGAAGTATCGGCCGCGTTGGTGAACAAGGGCTTTTCGACGAGGACGGGCAGCGGGCGAATCGCCGCGATCTCCTCCAACTGGCCGAGATGCTTGTCGTTGGGGCTGGCGATCAGCAGGCAGTCGATGTCTTGGCGCCGCACCAACTCGGCAATCGATCCGACGAATTCCACCGTCGGCGCCAGTGCTTTCGAGCGCGCGCGCATCTCGGCATCGGGCTCGAAAATCGCCGCGATTTCCGCGTCTTTCAGCAGGGCGATGTTGCGTAAGTGCTCCTGCCCCATCATCCCGCAACCGATGACTCCGTAGCGCAGCGTGACCATGCCTCTCCCCGATTGCGTCGAACTGACCGTTGACGGAACATGCGCCGTCGGCGCAAAGAATGCGACAGCGAGAATAAAACTTCCATCAGGGAAACGCGTATGACGATCGTTCCGATCACTTCGCCCGACCTCGACGCCGCCGAAATCAGCTGGTTCGCCGCCCTTTGCTCCGACGATTACGCCCAGCTTGGCGTGCCCGACGGGAGCTTGCGCTCATCCTGGGAGCATTGCTCGTCGATCGTGAAGGCCGCCGAAGGCTACGGCTTCCGCAATATTTTGTGCCCGTCGTCCTATCAGGTCGGCCAGGACACGCTGAGCTTCGTCGCCGCCTGCGCGCCCATCACCAGCAAGATCAACCTGCTCGCCGCCATACGCTGCGGCGAAATGCAGCCGATCATGCTGGCCCGCACGGTCGCGACACTCGACCATATGCTGAAGGGTCGGCTGACGCTGAACGTGATCTCCTCCGACTTTCCGGGCGAAGTCGCCGACAGCGCGCTGCGTTATCGCCGCAGCCACGAGGTCGTCCAGATCCTGCGCCAGGCCTGGACGCGCGACACGATCGACCATGACGGCGAGACCTATCAGTTCAAGGGCGTCACCACCGTTCCGGCCAAGCCCTATCAGCAGAATGGCGGGCCGCTGCTCTATTTCGGCGGTTACTCGCCCGACGCGCTGGAGCTGTGCGGCGCGCAATGCGACGTTTACTTGATGTGGCCGGAGACCAAGGATCTGCTCGCCAAGCGCATGAAGGACGTGCACGCGCGGGCCGCCGCGCATGGCCGCACGCTCGATTACGGCCTGCGCGTCCACATGATCGTGCGCGATACCGAAAAAGAGGCGCGCGAGTATGCCGATTACCTCGTCGCCAAGCTCGACGACGAATACGGCAAGCTGATCCGCGAGCGCGCGCATGACAGCATCAGCCTGGGTGTGGCCCATCAGGCCAAGATCCGCGAACTCGCCGACAAATTCGGTTATGTCGAGCCGCATCTATGGACCGGGATCGGCCGCGCGCGATCGGGTTGCGGCGCCGCCCTCGTCGGCTCCACCGATCAGGTGATGACGCAGATCGAGGAATACCGGAAGATGGGTATTCGCGCCTTCATCTTCTCCGGTTATCCGCATCTCGACGAGGCGCGGCATTTCGGCACGAAAGTGCTGCCCAATCTCAAAACCTGCTCGCTGCCGCACGAATACGGCCGCGTGCCGGCATCCACGCCCGCCACGCCGCTCGGTACCAGAGTCCGCCGCTAATGCAACGCATCGATCTAACGCCTGGCCTGCAACTCAGCCGCCTCGTCTACGGCATGTGGCGCTTGGGCGACGACACGGACAAATCGCCCAAACACGTTCAGGCGAAGATCGAAGCCTGCTTGGCGCAAGGGATCACGACACTCGACCAAGCCGACATCTACGGCGGCTACACGGCCGAGGCGATTTTGGGCGGCGCGTTCAAGGCAGCGCCGCATCTGCGGGCCAAAGTCGAAATCGTCACCAAATGCGACATCATCGCGCCCGCCGGGCGGCATGCGCATCGCCGGGTCAAGCATTACGACACGAGCGAAGCGCATATCCGCGCCTCGGTCGAGGCGTCCTTGCGCGAAATGGCGATCGAGCGGATCGATCTGCTGCTGATCCATCGTCCCGACCCGCTAATGGACCATGTCGAGACCGGCCGCGCGCTGGACGCGCTGATCGCAGAAGGCAAAATCTGTGCGGCGGGCGTTTCCAATTTCCGCCCCTGGGATTTGAGTCTGCTGCAATCGGCGATGAAGAACCACCTGGCAACCAACCAGATCGAAGTGAGTCTGCTGGAAACTTCGCCCTTCACCAACGGCGACATCGCCTCGATGCAGGAGCGTTGCATGGCACCGATGGCGTGGTCGCCTTTGGGCGGCGGGCGGATTTACGCGCCCGAACACGCCAAGCTGCGCGAAGCCTTGGCGAAGATCGGCGCGAAAACGGGCATCGACGAAGCGGCGGTCGCCGTCGCGTGGCTGCTGCGCCACCCGTCGCGCCTGATCCCCGTGCTCGGCACCAACAATCTCGCGCGCATCGCCAAGATCGGCGACGCGATGAAGCTCGATATGGATCGCGAGACGTGGTACGAGCTTTACTCGCTCGCCAACGGGAAGCCGGTGCCCTAAAGGCTTTCGGCAAAAAATCTTAAAACGTCCGCGCGCATGCGCGGCGTTTCGACATGGCCCGTGTCCGGATCGACATGGATGCGCAGCGCGCTTGAGTCGCCATAGGCGAGTTTGAGATCGGCGAGCCCGATATCGATCGCCTCAGGCGGCGTGAGCGGATCCTTCGCCCCCATCGCCGCGTATTGCGGGCGCGGGGCGGCCAATCCGGCGATCTGGCCCGTGCGCATTTTCGGCAAGAGGCCGGGCACGGTCATGTAGATGCCGTGAAGATCGTGGCCGTTTTGCCGGACGAGTTCGCCCAGATCGGCGAAACAGCACAGATGCGCGACGGCGGCGATGCGCATATCAAGCGCGCCAAGCCAGAACGCGAGCGTGGCCCCCATCGACAGGCCGAACGCGCCGATGCGTTTGGCGTCCACGCCGTCCTGCGCCGCCAGCACATCCACCGCACCACCGAGATCGTTCAGCATCTCGCCGAACAGCGTCGTACCATTCCACAGATGGCGCTTGGCGGTGGCGGATTCCGGCTCGGTCGCCCGATCGCCGAAACACGGCATATCGAGCGCCAAAGCCACGATCCCGTGCCGCGCGAGATCGGGCGCGTAGGCCCCTCGCAAAGCGGGCCGCCCGTCGAGCAATTCGCGCGCGCCGATATCGTATTTGGCGCCGTGGGCATGGGCGTAGACGATCGCGGGCAAACCACGCCATTCACCGGCGGGCCCGATCAGAAAGCCGCGCACGCGCACACCATCGACGCGTTCGAGGATGAGTTTCTCCGCCCGGAATCCGTCGGCGGGTTCGGGCGTGCGCGACAACGTTTTGAACCGCGACGGCGCGAAGCCGCCGAGCAAACCCGCCAGCACCGTGCGATCGCCGCTCACGCGGCGCCCGCCTTCGTGGTGCGTGCCGCCAGCCGATCGATCAAGCGATGCCGCAGCAATTTGTCGCCGGCGGGGGCACCGGACCACACGTTCTTTAACTGCTCGAATATCGCGGCGCCGTATTCCGCATAAGGGATATGGACCGACGGCAGCCAGGACGCGATCCAATCGTTGAGCTTGCTGTCGTCCACGCCCGCGATCACGCAATGCCCGGGCACGGCGACGCCATGCTCGTTGGCCAAGCGGTAGACGCCATAAGCCATAAGGTCCGAAACGCAGAACACGGCTTTCGGCCAGCCGCCTTTGGCGACCAGCGCTTGGGCGGCGAGATAGCCCGCTTCCAAATGCTGAAGATGCGTCGAGCCCGCGATGCGCACCGCATCGCCCTTATGCCCCGCCGCCGCCATCGCGGCTTGATAGCCTTTCAGGCGATCGGCGATGGCCGACGACGCCAGCGACGTATGCACGGCCGCCGGAATGGCGCCATGTCCCAGCAGATACTCGGTCGCGAGTTTGCCGGCGGCGAAATTGTCGATGCCGACGAATGCCGTGCGCTTCATGCCCGGCGGCGCATGGCGGCCGACCAGCACGATCGGTTCGCCGCGGTCGAGGAACGTCGCCAGCATCGGACTCGCGACCGCCGACACGACGATATAGCCCTCGACCGATTGCTCGCGCATGGCGGCGAGGTAGTAGTCCTGCAATTCCGGCTCGTCATGCGTATCGCACATCAGCATGACGTAGCCCGCCGCGCGCAGCGCCGCCTCGGTCGACGACGCGATGGCGCCCATCGCCGGATTGTCAAGATTGGGCACGAGCATCGCGATCACGCGGCTCTCACCCCGGCGCAAAGCGCGCGCGATCTTGTCGGGCCGGTAATCGAATTCGTCGAGCAGAGCCCGGACCCGCTCGACGGTGCGCGGATTGGCGCGGTTCAAATGGCCGTTGACGATGCGCGAGACGGTCGAAACCGAAACACCGGCCTTTTCGGCGATTGTATTCAGAGAGACGCGGGGCGAATCCGGCTTGCGCGGTCGCTTTTCCATGCCCTCCCCCCTCTTTTTTCGGCGTCATCGCCGGTTTGTCATCGTAGGCAGCTTGACTCTTTCGGCAAACGTTTGCCAAGATAATTCGCAAGGCGACCAATATCGCCGCCAATTCGCCAGCCGGTATTCCCCGGCGGCTGGGAGGACAACGATGAAGATCCAGAAATCAACGCTGGCTTTGTTCGCGACCGCGTCGCTGTTCGCGATGGCGACCGCCGCATCGGCGCAGACCGTCAATCTGCGTTACCTGTGCTACGCGGACGCGAATGAATGCGACGTCGCGCGCGATCTGCTCGATCGCTTCGAGAAGGCGAACCCGACGATCAAAGTGACGGTCGACAAGGTCGGCTTCGCGGTGATCCGCGAACAGCTCGAGACGCGCCTGCAAGGCGGCGAGGCGCCGGATATGGCGCGCGTCACCAATCTCGGCGGCCTCAACAAATACTATCTCGATCTGCGCCCGCATGTGAACGCGGCGTATTGGGAAAGTAACTTCGCCTCCACCTTGCCCTGGATGCGCGTGGGCGAGAACGACAAGGGTATCTACGGCTTCCTGACGCAGATCACCGTCACGGGCCCGTTCGTCAACAAGACGATGTTCGACCAAGCCGGCGTGAAGATGCCGGGTGCCGGCGCGACCTGGGACGATTGGGCCAAGGCGACGGCCGAAGTCCAGAAGAAGGGCAAGGTCTACGCGGGCATGGTGATGGACCGCACCGGCCATCGCTTCGCCGGCGTGTCGATCAGCTACGGCGCCAAGTATTTCGACGCGAAAGGCGTGCCGTCCAACGTCGTCGACGACGGCTTCAAGGCCGTGTCGGAACGTATGGTCCAGTGGCACAAGGACGGCTTGATGCCGCAGGATCTGTGGCCGGGCGCTTCGGGTGCGAAGTGGAAGAACGCCGGCGACATGTTCATCAACAACGACGTCGCGATGGTCATCTCGGGCTCGTGGATGATTCAGCGCTTCCAGTCGGATGTCGGCGACAAGTTCGAGTGGGTCGTGCCGCCGCAGCCTTGCGGTCCGGCGGGCTGCTCGGCGATGCCCGGCGGGGCCGCGATGGTCGCGTTCAAGGCGACCAAGCATCCGGCCGAAGTCGCCAAGGTCATGGAGTTCATGGCGTCCGAGCCGGTGCTGAAGGAATACTACGAGCGCACCGTCCAGATCCCCGCGCATAAGGGGATCGCGGAAAAGGGCCTGAACTACGGCAAGGACGTCGGCCCCGAAACGCAGGCCGCGCTGAAGCAGTTCACCGCGGACTTCCAGAAGATCTCGCCCGTCGCGCACCAGCTGCAAAGCTACCAGCGTAACGTCGCGATCTTTAACGCGACCGTGAACTACGTCGCGCAAGCGATCACCGGCACGCTCACCCTGCCCCAGGCCTACGCCAAGGTGCAGGAGGAGATCGACAACGCCGTGAGCAAGTAAGGCTCCAGCGTTCAACGAGGGCCGGCGGCGTTCCTCCCGCCGCCGGCCTTTTTCTTTACCCGCGCCACGAAGGAAAACGATGCAGGTCCGGCCGCAAGCCGCCTTCGAATGGCTCTGGAAATCCGCCGGCGATGTGCTGGACGGTCCGATGCGCGCCATTCAAAGCCATATCGGCGCGCACCGCATGGCCTATGTTTTCCTTTTGCCCAATCTGCTCGTCTTCGGCCTGTTTTCCTTCTGGCCGATGCTGCTGAATTTCTACATCGCCTTCACCGGCGGCCAATCGGTCATCCTCGCCGACCGCCCGCTGGTCGGGCTCGACAATTTCCGCGAATTGCTCGCCTGCCCCTCCTATCTCGATCCGCGCACTTGCGGCGTGGCGGGCTATTCATTCTGGACGGGCTTGTGGAACACGCTGTTCTTCGCTCTGGTCCAGGTGCCGCTGATGATCGTCGTGGCGCTGGCGACCGCGCTGATCCTCAACCGCGACATCCGCGCGCGCGGCTTCTGGCGCGCCGTCTATTTCTATCCGGTGATGCTGTCGCCGGTCGTCGTCGCGGTGATCTGGGACTGGATCTTGAAGCGGCGCGGCATCCTCAACGCCACGCTCGAGAAGGCCGTCGAGACGTGGAACGCGATCACGCCGACCTTCCTGATGATGGCCGATTATCGCGCGATCAACTGGCTGATCGACGCGCGCTCCGGCTGGCCGATGTTCTGGGTGATCTTCGTCTATACCTGGGCGCATCTCGGCTTCTACATGCTGATCCTGCTCGCGGGGCTCCAGGCGATCCCGCGCGATCTCTACGAAGCCGCTCAGATGGACGGCACGTCGAAATCGCGCCAGTTCTGGCGCATCACGCTGCCGTTGCTGATGCCCACGATGATCGTGGTGCTGGTGCTGTCGCTGATCCGCGCCTTTCAGGTCTTCGACGAAGTCTACGTGCTGACCGGCGGCGGCCCCGGCCAAGCGACGAAGATGATGATCCAGCATATCTACGAAAGCGCCTTCATCGGCGACGCCAAGCGCTACGGCATCGCCGCGGCCTCGTCGGTGCTGGTCGCGTTGCTGCTGATGGTGCTGACCTTCCTGCAACTCGCCGTCACGCGCAAGAAAGCGGGCAATTGATGGGCATGGGCGACGTCATCCGCTTTCTGACCCGCACGCGCGGGCGCGGCCGTCTGCATTGGTCCGATTGGCTGACCTACGCCTATCTGATCCTCAGCCTGCTCGTCGTCGTGCTGCCGATCATGTGGATGTTCCTGTCCTCGGTGAAGTCGCCTGCCGCCTTGGTCGAAAACGACCCGCGCATCCTGCCCTATACGCAGTTGTCCGTGCCTTCGCCGACCGGCGGCCGCGATCAAAACGTGTTCGTCCATACACGCGCTGACGGAACGACCGTCGACGTCGCCTTCGTGAATCCCCGCGGCATCAACGCGCGCGTCTACGAACTCGGCAAGCCCGACACGGTGTTCGAGGTGCCGCGCACCAGCCTCGCGCGCAAAGAAGTGGTCGATCCGCGCTGGGAGAACTATACCGAGCCGACACTCGGCTCGACCCAATCGCGCACGTTCAACTTCCTGCGCTATTTCTGGAACTCGACCTTCGTCACCGTCATGGCGACGCTGCTGACGCTGATCGTCAACGCGATGGCAGGTTTCGCGCTGTCGAAATACAAATTCCGCGGCCGCGATGCGATGGCCCTGACCATCGTGGCGACGCTGCTGATCCCGCCGACGGTCATTCTGGTGCCGTTGTTCATGACCGTGTCGTCGCTTGGCATGCTGAACTCGCTGTGGGGCGTGATCATCCCCACCATCGCTACGCCCACGGGCGTATTCCTGCTGCGCCAATACATGCTGACCATTCCCGACGAGTTGCTCGAAGCCGCGCGCATGGATGCGGCGTCGGAATGGAAGATCTTTTGGCGCATCATCCTGCCGCTGGCCCTGCCCGCACTGTCGGTGCTGGCGATCCTGTCGGTCATGTGGCGCTGGAACGACTTCATGTGGCCGTTGATCGTGCTGACCCAGTCGGAGGTCTTCACCCTCCAACTCGGCCTGTCGACCTTCAAGGGCGAGCTCAACGACAACATGCATTATCTGCTCGCGATGACGGTGCTGACGCTTTTGCCGGTGACGCTGGTGTTCGTCTTCCTGCAAAAGCACATCACGTCGGGCATCGCCAATACGGGGTTGAAGTGATGGCGCGGCTGGAACTCAAACAGGTCAAGAAAGCCTTCGGCCCAGTCGAGGTCATTCACGGCATCGACCTTGCGATCGAACATGGCGAATTCGTCGTATTCGTCGGCCCGTCGGGCTGCGGCAAATCCACGCTGCTGCGGATGATCGCGGGGCTCGAGGACGTAACCACCGGCGAGATCGCCATCGACGGGCAAAGCGTCAATACCGTGCCCGCCGCCGAACGCGGCCTCGCGATGGTGTTCCAAAGCTACGCGCTCTATCCGCATATGAGCGTGCGCCAAAACCTGTCCTTCGGGCTCGAAAACCTGAAAATGCCGAAGGCCGAGGTCAAGAAACGCGTCGACGAAGCGGCACGGATGCTGCGCCTCGACGCGTTGCTCGACCGCCGGCCGGGCCAATTGTCCGGCGGTCAGCGCCAGCGCGTGGCGATCGGCCGCGCGGTGGTGCGCGAACCGCGCATCTTCCTGTTTGACGAACCGCTCTCCAATCTCGACGCCGAGCTGCGCGTGCAGATGCGCGTGGAGATCGGCAATCTGCACCAGCGCCTGGGCAACACGATGATCTACGTGACCCACGATCAGGTCGAAGCCATGACCATGGCCGACCGGATCGCCGTGTTGCGCGACGGGCGGCTGGAGCAGTTCGGCAAACCGCTCGACCTTTATAACCGCCCGGCCAATCTGTTCGTCGCCGGGTTCATCGGCTCGCCGCGCATGAATTTCCTCGACGGTATTTTCGAGGATAGCGCCGTGCGCCTCAAAAGCGGTGAGCGCGTCGCCGCCGCCTGCCAAGGCGGCAAAGCGGGTCAAGCGGTCAAGCTCGGCGTGCGGCCGGAACATATTTCGCTGAGCGATGGCGCTTCGCCCGACGCGACGTTGTCGGTCACACTGATCGAACAGCTTGGCGGCGAATCCTATCTGCACGGCACGCTCGCCTCGGGCGAAGCGCTTTCCGTTCGCCTTGGCGGCCAAACTCAAGTCTCGCGCGGCGATAAGGTCGGTCTCGTGCTGGGTACACCGGCCGCGCGCCATGTCTTCGACGCCGCCAGCGGCCTCGTCCTCGCTCCTCTCTGATCCGGAACGACAATGCGTATTTTCCAGAACGTCACGGCGATCGCGCCGCATGCGCACGGCTTCGACGCTTCCCTCGACGACGGCTGGCGCCTGCGCGTGCGCGCGATGGACGACGGGTTGCTGCGCGTCGTCGTCGAACCGGCGAAGGGTTTGCCGGTCGATCGCACCTGGATGATCGCCCCCGAAGGCGATGTGCCTTGGGAAGGACGTTCACGCGAAGCGACCACTGGCTTCGCGCCGCCGAAGGTTACATTCGCGCAGAAAGACGGCGAAGCCATCCTCACCGCCGGGCTGTTCCGTTTGACGCTGAGCTGGGCGCCGTTGCGCTTGGCCGTCGCGCAATGGAAGGACGGCGCGTGGCGCGAATGGTTCGCCGATCGCGCGACCGGTGGCTTCGTGCGCGAGGATCACGGCCGCAAGGTCCGGCATTTCCAGATCCGCAATGCGGGCGACCGGCATTACGGGCTGGGCGACAAATCGGGCCCGGTCGATCGCACCGGGCGGCGCTATCGCGTGTTGCAGCTCGACGCGCTGGGCTACGACGCCGAGATCGGCGATCCGCTCTACAAGCACATTCCTTATATGGCCGTGCAGTCGAACGGCGTCGTGGGCGGCATGTTCTACGACAGCCTCGCCCCGTCGGTGTTCGACATCGGCGCCGAACGCTCGAATTATCACGGCATCTATCGTTACGTGGAAGTCGAGGAGCCGGGCCTCGATCTGTGGCTGATCGCAGGGCCCGATCTCGCCGCCGTCTCGCGGCGCTTCACGATGCTCACGGGCCGCCCCGCTTTGCCGCCGCGCTGGAGCTTCGGCTTCGCCTTCACGACGATGCACCATGCCGACGACGCGAACGGCCAGAAGGTGATCGCCGCTTTCGCCGAGCGCTGCCGGCAGGAAAAGATCGCGATCAGCGCGATCCATTTCGGCTCCGGCTATTCCAGCAAAGGCAAGCGGCGCTACGTGTTCACCTGGAACAAGGACAAGTTCCCGGACCCGCAAGCCCTGTTCGCGAAGCTGACCGAGCTGGGCTTTCCCACCGTCGCCAATCTGAAGCCGGTGCTGATCGACGATCACCCGGACTACACCGAAGTCGCCAAGGCGGGCGGCTTCATCAAGGACGGCGACGGCAAGCCGGTCGTCGAACAATTCTGGGACGGGATGGGTTCCTATCTCGACTTCACCAATGCCGAGACCGTCGGCTGGTGGCAGCGCCGCTTCGAGAAGCAAGTTCTCGATTACGGATTTACGTCGGGCTGGAACGACAACAACGAATACGAAGTCGGCCGCGAGGATTCCGTCGCGACCGGGTTCGGCAAGCCGCTCGACGCCACATCGATCCGCCCATTGCACGCGCTGCTGATGACGCGCGCGACGTTCGACGCGACGCAAAGCCGCGATCCCGATCTGCGGCCCTTCACCGTCACCCGCGCGGGCCCGGCGGGCATCCAGCGCTATGGCGAGACCTGGACCGGCGACAACGCCACGTCGTGGCATACGCTCAAATGGAATCTGCGCAACGCGCTGTCGTTGGCGCTGAGCGGCCAGTCGAATGTCGGCCACGATATCGGCGGCTTTACGGGCCCCCGCCCCAATCCCGAATTGCTGTGCCGCTTCGTCGAGATGATGGCGCTGCATCCGCGCGCGGTGATGAATTCCTGGAAGCCGGACGTCGCCCCAGATTGGACGGCCGCGACGGTGCCGTGGCTCTACCCGGAAATCCTGCCGCAGATCCGCACGGCCCTCGATCTGCGCACCAGCTTCCTGCCGGTGATCTATACGCTCGCGCACGACTATCACGCGACCGGCGACGCAATGATCCGGCCGTTGTTCCAGGAATTCCCGGACGACGACGCGGCCTACGCCGATCAGGACGCGATGATGCTGGGCTCGGATATTCTGTTCTCCCCCGTCGTGACGGAAGGGGCGACGACCAAGGCGCAGTATCTGCCGAAGGGCCCGGCCGGCTGGATCGAGTATCGTACCGGCAAGTTCCATGCGGCCGGCACGACCGCGACGGTCGATGCACCTTTGGGCCATCCGCCGATCTTCATCCGTGCGGGTGCGGCCTTGGTGCTCGCCGCATCCACGCCCGACGTGAAGCCGCATGACGCCCCCGCACGGCGCCTCTATCTCGCTCTGCCGCCCGGTTCCGGCAAAATCACCGGCCGCCATTTCGAAGACGACGGCGTGACCTGGGGCTTGCGGCGCGGGGCGGCGATGGACCTTTCTATCGCCGTCGAATGGACCGCGACGAACGCCGATATCCGCCTGACCGCGAAAGGCTGGCCCGCCGGTCAAGCCGGTGATTGGCGGATCGACGGCGCGGGCGCTCGCAAGGTGACTCTAACGATCGCTGGTTAGCGCGTCGGGTACTCGCCCCGGATCGCGTCGGCCAGAAGCTGCACGGCGGGTTTGCGTCGTCCGGATTTCGATATCGCGAGGTGGAAATAGATCCACAGTTCCGGATCGACGATCCGGCGCACGGCGAGATCGAGCCCGTCCGCACCGACGAGCAAGCCCATCGGCACGATTGCGGCGCCGACACCTTGCGCGATGATCGGACGCACGGCGACGAAATCGTCGATCTCGGCATAGATGTCGAGGCCGATGCCGCGCTCGCGCGCCGCCGCGCGCACGATGCGGCCCAGCGCGTTCTGCGGGCTGTGGACGAACATCGGATATTCGGCCGCGCGCGCGAAAGTAACCGTCTCGCCCTTCTCCTTTGGGTCGGGGGCGGTCACCAGATACAGCGGTGCGCGCCCCAAATTCTCGGCGAAGCTGCCCGAGGCCGGGCGTTCGGAATTCATCACGCCGATATCGATCGCCTCGTTGGCGACCCAGTCGATGATCTGCGAACTCGATCCGCCGCGCGCATGCATCTCGACCTTCGGATAGGCGCGCGTGAAGGCCGCGATGATCTTCGGCCCGTAGGGAATGGAGACCGTGCCGGTCCAGCCCAGCCGGATCGCGCCGTCCTTACCTGCGCGCTTGGCGAGGAACTTTTCCTTCGCCCGATCGAGCCCGGCGACATGCGGCTCGATCGCGTCGTGGAAGATCTGTCCGTCGCGCGTCAGCGACACACCGCGCCCGTCGCGGCGGAAAAGCCGCGCCGACAATTCGGTTTCGAGCAGCTTCACGTCGCGGCTGAGCGAGGGCTGCGCCACGCCCAGGCGATTGGCGGCACCCAGAATGCTGCCCGCCTCGGCGATCGCCAAAAAATGCTTGAGTTGCCGCAGGTTCATCGCGATTTTCCGCGCCGCCGGATATATAATTTTTATATATCTGAATTCGTCTTCCGCGTCTAGTTGGGGGCCCGGCCGGTCCATATTGTCGCGACATCGAAAACGGTCCGCGCGAGTCCAAGCGCGGCCGATGTCTCGGGAGGAACCAGACGAATGTTTCGCAAAAAAGCGATCGCCGCGGCGATGCTGATGGGCTTGGCCTTCGCCCTGCCCGCCCAGGCGCAAAGCGTGCTGCGCGTGAAGGGCGACGGCGATATCAAGCAGCTCGACGCGCTGTTCACCACGTCGTATCCGACGCGCGACATGGCGTATCTCATTTTCGACACGCTGTTCTCGGTCGACGCCAACTACAAGCCGCAGCCGCAGATGGTCGATAAGTGGTCGGTCTCGGACGACCGCAAGACCTATACCTTCACGCTGCGCCCCGGCCTCAAGTTCCACGACGGTGCGCCGGTCACCTCGGCCGATGTCGTCGCCTCGATCGATCGCTGGCTTCAGCGCGACAGCATGGGGATGGAAATCGGCAAGCGCCGCGAGTCCCTCGTCGCCGTCGATCAGTCGACGTTCAAACTCGTTCTCAAGGAGCCATTCGATCGCGTGATCGAAGGTTTCGGGCGCATGACCGCCTATCCGCTGTTCATCTTGCCGGCGCGCCTGGCCAAAACGCCGCCGACGGAGGAGATCCGCGAGTTCGTCGGCTCGGGCCCGTTCAAGCTGGCGGCGTCGGAGTGGGTGCCGGGCGTGCAACTCGTACTGACCAAGAACGCGGATTACGTGCCGCGCAGCGAAGCGCCTTCGGCGCTCGCCGGCGGTAAGATCGCCAAGGTCGACCGCATCGAGCGCATCACCTTCCGCGACGATATGAGCGCCGTGAACGCGCTGCTGGCGGGCGAGATCGACTATGTCAGCTCCGTGCCGCCGGAATTGCTGCCCGTGCTCCAGGCCGATCCGGACATCCAATGGGCGAAGGCGCCGATCCTGGGCAAGAACTTCCAGGTGATCATCAACCACACCCAACCGCCCTTCAACGACGTGCGGATGCGCCAAGCGCTGCAATATCTGGTCAATCAGCAGGACATGATGACCGCGATCTTCGGCAACAGGAAAGACCTGTACGAGATCTGCGGCGCGTTGTTCATGTGCGGCGGCCCCTACGCCACCGATATCGGCAGCGAGAGGTTCCTCAACCCGTCGGTCGACAAGGCGAAAGAACTGATCAAGGCCGCCGGCTATGACGGCACGCCGATCGTCTATCTGCATCCGATGGATGGCAAGATCCAGCGCGACGGCGGTACGATCCTGGTCGCCGCGATGCGCAAAGCGGGTCTGGTTGTTGAAGACGTGCAGATGGATACGGCGACGATGTTCACCCGCCGCACCAACAAGGGCACGCCCAAAGAAGGCGGCTGGAACGTGTTCATGACCGGCTTCGCGGGCGACGCGTTGATGGACCCGCTGACCAACCCGTTCATGACGGGGGCGTGCGAACGCGCGTGGATCGGCTGGCCGTGCGACACGGAAATGCAGAAGCTGTGGCAGGATTTCCTGCTCGCGGGCAACGACGCCCAGCGGCGCGAAATCGCGGTCAAGCTGCAAGCCAAAGCGAACGAGATCGTCACCTACATCCCGATCGGCCAGTACAACGACATCTCCGCTTGGCGCAAGAACGTGTCGGGCATGGTGCCGGGCCCGATCCTGACGCTGTGGAACGTCCAGAAGACCCGCTAAGTTCGGCGGGATTTTCCGGATACGAGGACTGATTAGTGGCGCGTTTTCTGCTCTGGCGTTTGTTGTCGACGGTGCCGGTCATGTTGACCGTGCTGGTGGTGATCTTCCTGCTGCTGCATATCGGGCCGGGAGATCCCGCCGCCACCTTGGCGGGCGACAACGCGACGCCGGAGCAGATCGCGGGCATCCGCGCCCGGCTCCATCTCGATCAGCCGCTGATCGTTCAGTTCGCGATCTATCTGCGCCAAGTCCTGTCGTTCGATCTCGGCGTTTCCGTCTTCTCCAACCGGCCGGTCACGACGCTGATCCTGCAGCGCGCCGAACCGACCTTGATGCTGGCGACGACCACGACGCTGCTCTCGGTCATCGTCGCGGTTCCGGCCGGCATCTATGCCGCCAAGCGGGTGGGCCGTTTCGGCGACTACGTCGTGATGGGGCTTTCCGCCCTCGCCTTTTCCGTGCCCGTTTTCGTGCTCGGTTATCTGCTGATGCAAAGTTTCGCGATTTCGCTGCGCTGGCTGCCGGTGCAGGGTTATCGCCCGCTCTCCGCCGGATTGATGGCGTGCTTGACGAGCCTCACTTTACCCACGCTGGCGCTGACCTGCCTGTTCGCCGCCTTGGTCGCGCGCATCACCCGCGCCACGATGCTCGACGTGCTGGCGCAGGATTACATCCGCACGGCGCGCGCCAAAGGGGCGGGCCGCTTTCGCATCCTGCTGGTCCATGCGCTCAAGAATATCGGCGTGCCCGTCGTCACGGTCGTCGGCACGTCCTTCGCCGCCTTGCTCGGCGGCGTGGTCGTCACCGAAAGCGTGTTCAACATTCCCGGGGCCGGCCGCCTGACGGTCGAAGCGATCCTGACGCGCGACTATCCCGTCGTGCAGGGCGTGATGCTCGTCTTCGCCGTCATCCTGGTCGGCGTCAATCTGCTGGTGGATTTGAGCTACACGCTGTTCGATCCGCGCATCCGCCACGGCGGCGCGCGATGAAACGCGGCTATTCCTTCCCGATGGTGTTCGGCGGCACGGTGATTGCGGCGACGCTGCTTTGCGCCCTGCTCGCGCCGATGATCCTGGGCTATAGCGACGATATCGTGATGACGCGCAGCATGCGGGCCCCCGGCGCGGAATACTGGTTCGGCACCGACAATCTGGGCCGCGACATCTTCGTGCGCACGCTGTCGGGTGCACGCAATTCGGTCATCGTCGGGATCGGCGTCGCGGGGCTCACTTTGCTGATCGGCACGGCGTTCGGTCTGCTCGCCGGGTATTTCAACCGGCTCGACGGCGCGATCATGCGCATGATGGACGGGCTGATGGCGATCCCCGGCGTGTTGCTGGCGATCGCGCTTGCCGCGATCCTGGGCAGCGGGCTCTACACCGTCGTCATCGCGATCGCCGCCCCCGAAATCCCCCGCACCGCGCGCCTCGTGCGCTCGGTCGTGCTGACGATCCGCGAAATGCCTTTCGTCGCCGCCGCGATCTCGGTCGGCTCCAGCACGCCCAAAATCCTGCTGCGCCATATCCTGCCCAACGCGATGCCGGCGCTGATGGTGCAGGCGACGTTCGTTTGCGCCTCCGCCATCCTGACCGAAGCGGTGTTGAGCTTCCTGGGCGTGGGCACCTCGCCCGACATCCCGAGCTGGGGCAACGTCATGGCGGGCGGACGGCAGTTCTTCCGCGTGGCGCCGTGGGTCATCCTGTTCCCCGGCATTTTCCTGTCGATCTTCGTGCTGGCAATCAATCTGTTCGGCGACGCGCTGCGCGAACGCGGCGATCCGATGCTGTCGGGGCGGCGCGCATGACCGCACCGCTTCTGGAAGTGCGCGACCTGCGCGTCGCGATGAATCAGGGCCGCACGCAAGTGCTGCGCGGCGTCGACTTCGATTTGGCCGAAAGCCGCACGCTGTGCCTGGTCGGCGAGTCCGGCTCGGGCAAAAGCGTGACGGCCGCCGCGCTAATGGATCTGTTACCGCCGCATGCGCGCATCGACGCCGCGACGATGAATCTGGGCGGCCGCCCCCTCGCCGATATGCGCCGTGCCGAACGCGACATGGCGATGATCTTCCAGGACCCGATGACCTCGCTCAATCCGGTCCTGACCATCGGCTATCAATTGCGCGAGGCGTTGCAGCTCAAAGAGAAAGTCTCGAACGACGCCGCGCATGCGCGCGTGCTGGACGTGATGCGCCAAGTCCGCATTCCCGATCCGGCCACGCGCCTCGCCGCCTACCCGCATCAGCTTTCGGGTGGTATGCGCCAGCGCGTGATGATCGCGATGGCGTTGATCTGCCGCCCGCGTCTGCTAATCGCCGACGAGCCGACGACCGCCTTGGACGTGACCGTACAGGCGCAAATCCTGTGGCTGTTGCAGGAATTGCAACGCGAGACAGGCACGGCGATCCTGTTCATCACCCACGATCTGGGCGTGGTGGCGGAAATCGCGCACGACGTCGCGGTAATGTATGCGGGGCGCATCGTCGAGCGCGGCCCGGTCGGTGAAATTTTTCGCGATCCCGCGCATCCGTATACGGCGGGCTTGATGGCCGCCACGCTCGACCATCGCACGGCAAACGACGCGCGGGGCCAGCGCCTGGTCGAATTGCCCGGCACGGTCCCGGTTGCGGGCGAGGCGATTCCGGGCTGCGCCTTCGCGCCGCGCTGCGCCTACGCCGTCGATGCGTGCACCCAATCGCCGCCCGAATGGCGCCGTCTGACCCGCGCACATGGCGCGGCTTGCCCCTATTTCCGCGCACCGCAAATGGCCGGGAGCGTCGCGCGATGACCGCCGCCATCCTCGAAGCCGAAAACATCGTCCGCCATTTCCCGGCGGGTGCTTCGACCGTTCACGCGGTCAACGGCGTCTCGCTATCGCTGAACGCGGGCGAAGTCCTCGCGGTCGTCGGCGAAAGCGGCTGCGGGAAATCGACGCTGGGCCGCATCTTGGTGGCGCTGGACCGCCCCACACGGGGCGCCGTACGGATGAACGGCAACGACCTGTCGGCGCTGTCCGGCACGGCCTTGCGCAAGAGCCGTGCGGGCTTCCAGATGATCTTCCAGGATCCCGGCACGTCGCTCAATCCGCGCTGGACGATCGGCCAGTCGTTGCGCGAACCGCTGGAGAATTTCGCCATCGGCACGCGAACGGATCGCGCGGAACGGGTCCGCGATCTGCTAAAGCGCGTGGGATTGCGGCCCGAGTTCGCCGAGCGCTATCCGCACGAGCTTTCCGGCGGACAAAAGCAGCGCGTGGCGATCGCGCGGGCACTCGCGGGCAATCCGCGTCTGCTGGTGGCGGACGAGCCCGTCTCCGCGCTCGACGTTTCGGTGCGCGCGCAGGTCATCAATCTTTTGTCGGATCTGATCGCATCGGGCGATCTGGCGCTCGTCTTCATCTCGCACGATATCGGCGTCGTCGCGCATATCAGCACGCGGATCGCGGTCATGTATCTGGGCCGCATCGTCGAAATCGGGCCGACAGCGGACGTGCTGCGCAGCCCCCGCCATCCTTATACGCGCGGGCTGCTCGACGCCGTGCCGGTCCCCGATCCCGAACAACGCCGCACACGCACGCCGTTGACCGGCGATCCGCCGAGCCCCATCGATCTGCCGCCGGGCTGCGCCTTCGTCGCGCGCTGCCCGCACGCGATCGATGCCTGCCGTGCCGCCGTGCCCGAACTTCGCGCCGTCTCGCCGGCGCGTTCCGTCGCCTGTCTCCGCAGCGAAGAGATCTCGACCGATGAACTATGACAAGATCGTCCAATATCCGCTCGACGTCGAACGCTCGGATTGGACCACCCAGCATTGGGACGACGACGTCCTCGCCGTCATCAAGCAGGCGCGCCGGCGCCGCTTCCAAGGTCGTCCGATCGTGTTCTTCGGCTCGTCGTCCTTCCGCTATTGGATGCGGATGACGGAGGATCTCGGCCGTCTCGACGTGCTCAATCTCGGCTTCGGCGGCGGCACGGTCGAAAGCGCGCTTCGCTATTTCGACCGCCTGTTCGACGGCATCGATCCCGCCAAGATCGTGCTGTATTTCGGCGAGAACGACGTCGCGAATGACGGACTGACGGCGGCGCAGATCATGATCGGCATGATGCAACTCGTGAAGCGGATCGAGGAATGCTACGGTGCCGTGCCGCTCTACTACGTGTCGATCAAGCACAGCCCGAAGCGCTGGCTGTATGGCGAGGAATTCGACCGGCTGAACGAAGCGCTGCGCGAGGACGCCGCGCGCGCGAATAACCGGCATTACATCGATTTGACCTCGTGCTTGATCGGCCCCAACGGACGGCCCATCGGGCGCTACTACGCCGACGATCAGATCCATCTCAACGCCACCGGCTATAATGTGTGGCGCGAGAAGCTGGAAGCGACCGACGAACTTTGGCGTTGAGGCGTTCAACCGCGCCGCACCGCACTGATCCGTTTGTGCATGTATTCGCCCGCGAGGATCGGCGCATGACGCGGGCTTTCACCCGGCGGCACCGTACCGGGCAACGCCGCGACGGGCGCGTCGAAATTCGGATGGCAGAAATAGCCGAGCGACAGGCGCGCGCGCTTCGCCGCCTCGCCTTGCGGGTTCTGCACGCGATGGACGGTGCTGACCCAGCGATCGTTCGTCCATTGCTGCATCAGATCGCCGATATTGATGACGTAAGCGTCGGCGGGCGGATCGACGGGCACGAATTCGCCGTCGGGCGTTTGCACTTCCAAACCCATGCCGCCCTCCTCGGGCGGCAGCAATACGGTCAAGCTGCCGAAATCCGAATGCGCGCCGGCGCGCAATTGCCCTTCGACCGGCGGCTTGTCCAACGCGGGATAATGCAGCGCGTGAAACGCGGCGAAGTGGTTGTCGATCTTGTCGTTGAAGAAACCGATCGGCAGGTTCAACGCGGCGGCGAAGCAGCGCATGATCTCGCCCGATAACCGCTCCATCTCGCGGAAATAGGCGGTGAAGACGAGCTTCAATCCCTCGGGCTTCGCGGGCCAAATGTTCGGCTTGTAGAACGGCGCCGCGTTTTCGTATTGCGCGTATTCGATGCCCGTGACTTCGGGGCGGCCGAAGCTGAGCAGCGTGCGGAAATCGGGCGGCGTTTCCACGCCGCGCGAGCGCGCCAGCGTGTTGGTCTCCGGCGGGGTGTAGCCGCGCAGCATCGTGCCTTTGGGCGGGCGCAGCTTTTCCTTCTCGGCCTCGGGCAGCGCGAAGAACTCCCACGACAATCGGCGCACTTCGGCGATCAGATCGGCGGGCACGCCATGGCCGCGGATCACCAGAAAGCCGATCTTGCGGCAGGCCTCGTCGATCGTGCGGCCCAACGTTGCGATCGCGGCGGCATCGCCCGAGCGGATCGGCGCGATATCGACGACGGGGACGGCGCTCATGCTTCGCTTCCTTCCGCTTTCACTTGGGCGACGAACGACGCGAAGCCGCCATCGTCCGGGCCCTGGGCTTCCGCCCCGCCCGAGACCAGCACGGCACCGTGGCCGATCGTCGAACCGATCATCGCGCCATAGGCGGCGCGCGCATGGCGATGCATGGCGATATCGTTGTCGAGATTCATCGCATGCGGCATGCCCCTTATCGTGCCGTTCGCCGGCGCGTCGCCCTTGGAGATCGCGGCGATCAAACGCTTCGACTGATCCGGCGGCAATTGCGGCGCAGCGGCGAATCCGAATTTCGCCAGCGCACCCGCGACCGACGGTGAGTCGAACGGATCGGCGAGCACGGCGTGGGATACGGCATAGGCGGGATCGCCGCCCGCCCCGTTCGCCAGCACGAAAATCTGCTGACCCGGCCCGTCATGCCGCGCCACGACGAAAGCGCGGCTGGCGAAATTCGCATCCTTGCCGTCCACCACTTGCGCCACGCCAAGGGCCGCTTGCTTGCGCACGGCGGGATCGGCGGCCGGGTCTTCGAAATTCGAGGGTGCGCGCACGATTACCAGCCCGATATCGTCGGCGCGCCAATTCGACGCCGCCATCAGATCGGCCAACTGACGCGCGGTCGCGTCGCGATGCTTGGCCGTGCCGTGATCGGCGGGCGCGACCTCGATCCGCGACACGCCCGCAAGCAAGCCGCGTTCGCCTGTCGCTTGCCCCTTCGTCCAGATCACGAGATGGGGCGAGACCGGCCCTTCCGATCCGCCCGACACCAGGATCGGCACTTGCTCGGCGACCGCGGCTTCGTCCACGCCCAAACGCTTGGCGAGCATCGTGCGCAGCAATAGGTCGATCCACGGTTTGGTGAAATCGTTGCGCAGACCGTTGCCGCGCGTCTTGCACCACAGCCCGACAATGTCGGCGGCGTTGATCGTTCCGCCATCCAGAATTTGGGCAAAGCCCGCGAGGTCGTCGGGGGCACGCATGGGCAGGCGGATCGGGCGTATCGCTGTCGTCTTCATCGATTCCTACTTTGCTGACGAATTAGTCATTTTGTCGGCAATAAAGCCCAATGATTGACCATTAGGGCAAATTGCCGGGAATGTGCTAAAGGGCGGACATGCCTGCCGACACGCTCGCCCCGCGCCCGCTGCAAGCCGCCCTCGTCTCCGCCAAGATCGTCGACGCGGTTTTGGAGGCGATCGCCCATGGGCGTTTGACCGCCGGCACGCGCCTGCGCGAGGAGGAAATCGCCGGGATATTCGGTGCGAGCCGGGCGGCGGTGCGCGAGGCGTTGAAGGCGCTGGCCGAGCGTGGCGTCGCGGTGCTGCAGCCCAATCGCGGGGCGCGCGTCGCCTCGCCCACCGAAGACGAAGTCACCCAAACCTATGCCGCGCGCGCGTTGATCGAAGGGGCGATGGCCGCCGATCTCGCCCAGCACATCACCGCCGCCGATATCCGCAAGCTGCGCGAACATATCGGCGCGCAGCGGCGCACCAACGACAGCGGCGAGCGGCGCGAACATCTGCGCTTGATGGGCGATTTCCACACCCTGCTCGCCACGCTGCACGGCAATCCGGTCGTCACCGAAACGCTGGAACGCTTGGTCGCGCGCACCAGCTTCATGACCGCGCTGTTCCCGCCGCCAACCCAGATCTGCGCAATCGACGATCACGTCGCGATGGTCGACGCGCTCGCCAAGGGCGACGGCGCGCTGGCGCAACGCCTGGCGTCCAAGCACATGATGGACAACCGCGCACGCCTGCGCGTAGCGGCATCGGCGCAGACGGCCGATCTGCGCGCGGCGCTGCTGCCCGCGTAGATCACGCATCTTCGGCCGCCCGCGCCCACAAACCTTCGGCGGCTTTCTGCGCGTCCACACGAACGGCGTTCGTATCGGCGAACAACGCTTCGCCATCGCGCACCACTTGGCGACCGGCGACCCAGACATGCTGCACGTCGCGCCCATTGGCGTCGTGGACCAGCGTGCCCAGCGGGTCAAGCAGCGGCGTCAAATGCGCGCGGCGGAAATCCCACGCGACGATATCGGCGGCATAGCCTGGCGCCAAACGGCCGAGCCACGCATCCACACCCAGCGCCTTGGCGCCGTTGCTGGTGGCCATTTCGAAGGCATCTTCGGGCTGCCAATCCTCGGCGACACGGCCCAAATGCACGCGCGCATTGGCCAAGCCCCAGCGCATTTGCTCGGCCATATCCTGCGTCAAATTGTCGGTGCCGAGCGCGATATTGGCGCCGGCCGCGCGTAGATTCGGCGTGTGCGCAACAGCACCGCCCGTCGCGTTGCCCTTGGGCACATGGGCAACCGTCGCCCCCGCCGCACCGAAGCGCTTCACGTCGTCTTCGGTCATATGAATGCAGTGCGCGGCGATCAGATCTTCGTTGAGCAAGCCCACGCGTTCCAGCAATTGCGTGGGCGTGCAGCCGTCGCGCTTCTGGATCTGCGCGTTTTCGAGCTTCGACTGCGACAGATGCGTCGACACCTTCAAGCCGTTGGCGCGCGCGAATTCGCCCGCCCGGCGCAATAGATCGGCCGAGCAGGTATCGGGCGCATGCGGAATCGCGATGGTGCGGGCGCGCCCGCCAAACGCGCCGTTGAAATCGCGGGTCAGCTTCTCGATCTCGCCAAGTCGCAGCTTGCCGATCTCGTCCTTATGTTCCCAATCGGACAGATGGACGCGCGAGAAATCGACGTCGTGCAATCGTCCGCACGCCCAGACGCGCATGCCCAGATCGCACATCGCCGGCAGCGTCAATTCGCCATGCACGTAGCTGTCGACCATCGCGGTCGAGCCGGCGAGCAGCGCCTCCAACGCGCCCAGACGCGCCAAGGCGACGGATTCCTCGGGCCCGATTTCGTGCCCATGCGGCACGCCGCGCGTATAGGCGGGCGCGAAGCCCATATCGATGGCAATGCCGCGCATCAGGCTGAGGATCGCGTGCGTATGGATGTTGACGAAGCCCGGGGTCAGCACGCGGCCCGCCAGGCTTTCGATACGCCCGTCATACGCCGGCAGCGTCGCCATCGGCCCCAGATCGAGGATTTTCTCGCCGTTTAACGCCAGCCAGCCGCGCGCGATGGGGGCCGCCCCCGGGCTTACAATTGTGGCATCGGTCAGGATCAGGTCGGGTTTCACGGCGTCTCTCCGCTTGGCATACCGCGTGCAAGGATTTTGTCGACAATGCAGTTTACATGCCGACAAAGCGCTTGGCGGCATCCTTTCGACCGACCCCCAACCGGGAGACCCCGATGACCGTTTCGATGAATCGCCGTTCCCTTCTCGCCGCGATGAGTGCCGCGGCCGCAACCTCCGCCGGGCCGGTCTTCGGCCAGGCGCGCGGCGAACAGATCCTCGTCGTCATGTGGGGCGCCCAATGGATCGAAGTCTGCCGCCCGATCGGCGAGGAATGGCTGCGCGCCACCGGCGACCGCGTGCAATGGGAACTCCATGCCGGCGGCGCTATGGGCATCGTCGGCCGCATGCGCCCGCAATTCCCGCGCATCCAGCAGAATCTTGTCGCGGCCTGGGACCCGGTGTTCGACGCGATGATCGAAGCCGATTGGCTCGAACCCGTTAGCGAAACCGAAATGTCCGCGCTGAAGGAGATCCCCGAGATCTTCTTCAAGAAGGATAAGCAGGGCCGCAAGATCACGGTGCCGCTGTCCACGGCCGGCGCGTTCTGGGGCTATCGCACCGATCTGCTCGACAAGCCGCTCGAGAATATCGAGCAGCTGCTCGAGCCGCGCTTCAAGGGCAAGCTGTGCGTGCCCGTTCCCGTCAACCTGTCGGGTCTGTTGATGGTCAGCTTGGCCATCCAACGCGGCGGCAACGAACGCAACATCGAACCCGGCTGGCAGTTCCTGAAGGAACTCGCCCAGCGCGGCAATATCGGCCGCGTCGTCGCCAACAACAGCGAAATGATCAACGCGATGAGCCAGGGCGATCTGTCGGTCGCCTTCTGGAACACCGGCGGCTGGCAGGCGGTCAGCGAGCGTTTCCCCACACGCCTGCTCACGCGCCTCAACGACAACAAGGGCTTCCTGTTCAACGAAGGCTATGTCGTGATGAAGGGCGACAACCCGGCGAAGATCGCCGCGGCCAAGCGCTTCGCCAACCATTTCGCGACCGCCGAAATCAACACGCGCTACAACATGCCGCTCGGCTCGGGCCCGACCAACGTCAACGCCAAGCCCGCCGACGCGATCAAGGATATCTTCTACAAGCCCGACGAATTGGCGAAATACGCCTACATCCCCGACTACAGCTACATGTCCACCCAGGTCGACGCATGGACGCGCCGTTGGGAAACCGAGATCACGCCGCTCGTCCGCCAAGGATGATGCGTCTTCCGATCGCGGTTTGGCTGATCGTTCCCGGTGCCGCGGCGCTGGTCCTCCTGATGGGGGGACCCGTCGCGGTACTGACGATCGATTCCTTGCGCCCGTATATTCCCGGCAGCATCCGGGCGGGCGACGGGTACACGTTCGCGAACTACATCGAACTCGCGAAGCCCGCCTATTTCAACTACGCCTACGAAACTTTCCGCATCGGACTGATCGTGTCCGCGTTCTCGGTCGCCATGGGCGCACCCTTGGCTTATGTCGCGGTGCGCAGCCGTCGTGCGATCGTGCGCAAAGGTCTGCTGACGCTGCTCGTCGGGCTGTTGGTCATGAGTCTGATCGCGCGGCTTTACGCGATCGAGATGACCTGGGGCACGCACGGGCCGCTCGCCTTCATCGGCGCGTTCGTCAGCGGCCTGGCCCCGCGTAGCCCGCGCTATGCCGAAGTTCTGGTCGCCATCGGCCTGATGCATTTCACCATTCCGATCGTGGCGCTGATGCTGGTCGGCGCTTTCCGCGCGCTGTCGCCGCGCCTGGAGGAGGCCGCCGCCTCACTGGGGGCGACACGTAGCGAGGCGATTCTGACGGTCGTGCTGCCGCTCGCGGCACCCGCGATGGTGTCGGCCTATCTCGTGTCGCTCGCCATGTGCATCAGCAATTTCGTGGCACCCTTGCTGCTCGGACGCGGCGTGGTCGTGTTCACCACGAACTTGATGTACACGCGCTTCACCGATATCGGGAATTACCAAGCAGGTGCGGCGATCGGCGTGTTCATGCTGATCGCCAGCTTCGCGGTCGTCTACGGCCTTGCGACCATCGCGAAGAAATTTCTGCCCGGCGCGGTCCCGACGCGATGAAACCGCTCGACCTGCCTTTGCGTATCGTCACGCTTGCAATCGTCGTCGCGACGGTCGCGTTCCTGCTCGCCCCGCTGCTGGTCGCATGCCTGTTGTCGTTCGACAATCGCAGCTTCCTGGGCCCCTTCCCGCCCAAGGATTTTTCGCTGCGCTGGTATCGCTCGTTCCTCGACAATCCGTCCTATCTGGACGGGTTCTGGATGAGCGTGCATATCGCGATCATCGCAGGCGCCATCTCCACCGCCATCGGTACGGCGACGGCGCTGGCCTTGGCCGATCCGCGCTTGCCCGGCCGCGACGCCATCGAAGCCGTCTTCCTGTCGCCCAAATTCGTACCGACGGTGGTGATCGGTTTCTCGCTGCTCGTCTTCACCGCCTTCATCGGCATCTACGATCCCTTCGTGCGGCTGGTGATGGGCCATACGATCATCACCATTCCGTTCACTATCCGCGCGGTTTCCGCCAGCCTCGTGGCGCTCAAACGCAGCCATATCGAAGCCGCGATGTCGCTGGGCGCATCGGAACCCCGCGCGCTCTGGGACGTCGCCGTACCGGCCGCGCGCAGCGGCATCGTCGCGGGCGGGGCCATCGCCTTCGTGCTGTCCTTCGACGAAGTCGCGGTCAGCCTGTTCCTGTCGGATGCGTTCACGCAAACGCTGCCGATCGCGCTCGTCGCCGAGATGCGCGCGAATTTGAATTTGACCATCGCGGCGGTATCGACCGTCTTTCTCGCCGCGACATTGGCGTTGCTTTTCGTGCTTGACCGCACGCTCGGTATCGAACGGCTCGCCGGCGACGTGGGAGCGCGCGGATGAAACTCGAAGTTCAAAATCTCGTCCGCCGTTTCGGCAACGCGCTGGCGCTGGACGGCGCCAGCCTCGACGCGAATTCCGGCGAGATCGTCGCGTTGCTCGGCCCCTCGGGCTGCGGCAAAACCACGACCTTGCGTATCGTCGCGGGATTCGAGAATTCGGATTCCGGCCATGTCATGCTGGGCGGCGAGGAGATCGGCCGCCTGCCGCCGCATAAGCGCGATATCGGCTTGGTCTTTCAGGACTACGCGCTGTTCCCGCATATGAGCGTGGCCGACAACGTCGCCTACGGCCTCAAGCGGCGCGGCGTGCCGAAGCTCGAACGCAATCTCACCGTCCAGAAAACGCTGGAAACGGTGCGCCTCTCGGGCCTCGAAGCACGCCGGCCCGCGCAGTTGTCCGGCGGCCAGCAGCAGCGCGTGGCGCTGGCCCGCGCACTGGCGATCCGCCCGCGCTTGCTGCTGCTCGACGAGCCCTTGTCCAATCTCGACGCCAAATTGCGCGGCGTGCTGCAGACGGAGCTGCGCGAAATCCTGACCCGCGTGGGCACGACGACATTGATCGTTACCCACGACCAGGAAGAAGCGATGGCGCTGGCCGACCGGATCGCGGTGATGCGCCACGGCCGCACGCTGCAATTGGGCACGCCGCGCCAAGTTTACGAGAAACCCGCGACGCGCTTTGTGGCGGAATTCCTCGGCAAGTCGCTCTGGCTCGAAGGCAAGTTCGACGGCGAGCGTTTCGTCACCGACACGGGCTTCGCCTTGCGCTGCGCGCCCGCCTATCTGTCGGCCGCACGCTACGGCCTGATGCTGCGCCCCGAAGCGCTGACCTTGAAAGCGCGTCTGGGCGATGGCGACGGATTCCCCGCGACGGTCAAATCCGTGCGCTATCGCGGCCACGCCGATCTTCTGGAGCTGGATATCGCGGGGCGCTTGACCGTATCGATCGAAGTGCCGCACGGTGCGCCGATCCCTGAACCGGGGACGCGCGTCGCGATCGGCTTCGATCCGGCGCGCGCTTTGCCCGTTCCCGAAGATACGGACTGACCCTTGCGCATCCTTTTGCTGAACCCGAACACGTCGCAATCGATCACGGATATCCTGGCCGCGGCGGCGATTCCGGCGGCGGCGCAGGGCACCGAGATCGTGCCGATCACCGCCCCGCGCGGTGTCCCTTATATCTCCAGCCGCGCGGAAGCGCAGATCGGCGGCGCCATCGCGCTGGAAATGCTCGCCGAGCGCGCCGGAACCTACGACGCCGCGATCATCGCCGCCTTCGGCGATCCCGGCCTGTTCGCCGCGCGCGAATTGTTCGACGTGCCCGTCATCGGCATGTCCGAAGCCGCGATGCTGACCGCCTGCATGCTCGGAAAGCGTTTCGGCATCGTCACCTTCGCCGCCGCCATGGAAGCCTGGTATCGCGAATGCGTCGAGCAGCATGGGCTTGCCCATCGCTGTGCCGGTATTCGCTGCCTCGACGGCAGCTTCCGGTCGATCGACGACGTGCAGGAGGAGAAGGAAGCGGCGCTGATCGACCTCGCCCATAAGTCGGTCGCACTCGACGGGGCGGAAGTCGTCATCCTGGCGGGAGCGCCGTTATCGGGTCTCGCCGCCAAGGTCGCGGATCGCATCCCCGTGCCGCTGGTCGATCAAGCCGCCGCCGCCGTCAAACAAGCCGAAGCGCTGGCCACGCTCAAGCCGCGCAAGGCGACCGCTGGCGGCTTTCGTCGCCCAGGCGCCAAACCGAGCTCGGGGCTTGCCGCCGCCCTCGCCGCGCGCATCGCGCACGAGAAATAAAAATCACGCCGCGAGGCTCGGCACCTTCAACTCGCCGACTGCGCCGTCGACATGAAGCTTGGCGCCGGTGAGCGCTTGGAGTTCGTCGAGCGTCATGCTGCCAAGCTTCTCCCGCAGCACGAACTTGCCGCCGGCGATGTCGATGACCGCGAGGCTGGTA
This sequence comes from Alphaproteobacteria bacterium, assembly GCA_017308135.1. Classification (NCBI taxonomy): domain Bacteria; kingdom Pseudomonadati; phylum Pseudomonadota; class Alphaproteobacteria; species Alphaproteobacteria bacterium. Next base: position 376,312 of record JAFKFM010000010.1, on the reverse strand, counting down.
TAGACGCGCGTGACGCACCCCACCCCGGTCAGCGGCAGCGTGCAGCGTTCGACGAGCTTGGGCTTGCCATCCTTAGTGACGTGCTCGGTGATCACCGCCACGCGCTTGGCGCCGTGGACCAAGTCCATCGCGCCGCCGACCGCCGGCACGCCCTTGGGGCCGGTGCTCCAATTCGCGAGGTCGCCGCTCTGCGCCACCTGATAGGCGCCAAGGATCGCGACATCCAAATGACCGCCGCGCACCATCGCGAAACTGGTCGCGTGATCGAAGAAGGCCGAGCCCGGCTTCAACGTCACGGCCTTCTTGCCGGCGTTGATCAGATCCCAGTCTTCTTCGCCCGCTTTGGGGGCGGGCCCGAAATCCAGAATGCCGTTTTCGGTATGGAAGATCGCTTGGCGGCCCGGCGGCTGATACTGCGCGACCATCTCCGGGAAGCCGATCCCGAGATTGACGTAAGCGCCATCGGCGATGTCCTGCGCCGCGCGCCAGGCGATCTGGGCGTTGGAAAGCTTTTCGGCGGTCATGGGTAGCGCGCCCCCGCGCGGTTCAAATCTTCTTCCTGCGCCGGGTTCGGCACTTCGACGATCTTCTGCACGAAGATGCCGGGTGTGACGACGCTTTCAGGCGCGATACCGCCGGGCGCGACGAGCTTCGAGACCTGCACGATCGCCGTGGCCGACGCCATGCACATCAGCGGGCCGAAATTACGCGCGGCCGCACGGTAGGTGAGATTGCCGTGCGTGTCGCCGATCTCGGCCTTCACCAGCGCGAAATCCGCTTTCAGCCAACGTTCCTGCACGTAAGGCCGCCCGTCGAACTCGGCGACCGGCTTGCCTTTGGCGAGATCGGTGCCGTAGCTGGTCGGCGTATAGAATGCCGGAATCCCCGCCCCGCCCGCGCGGATACGCTCGGCGAGCGTGCCTTGCGGCACGAGCTCCAGCTCGATCTTGCCGGCAAGGTAGCGTTCGGTGAACACGACCGGATCGGCCGAACGCGGAAAGGAGCAGATCAGCTTCGCCACGCATCCCGCTTCGATCAGCGCGGCGAGGCCGACATGCCCGTTCCCGGCGTTGTTGTTGACGACGGTGAGGCCTTTCGGCCCCTTGTCGATCAGCGCATGGATCAGCTCGATCGGCGAGCCGGACCCGCCGAACCCGCCGATCATCACCGACGCGCCGTCGCCGATCACCGACACGGCTTCGGCGAGACTTGCGATTGTCTTGTTCAAGGCCGGGGGGCTCCTTGCCGGTCAGATGTCGAAGAAGACGGTCTCGCCGTCGCCTTGCAGAACGATATCGAAACGATAGACCGTCTTGCCACTCTCCGTCGATCGCGCGCCGATCAGCGTCGCCGCCAAAGCGGGATCGCCCACGGCCTTCAACGTGGGATCGGCGGCGTTGGCGTCCTTCTCGTCCGCGAAATACATCCGCGTATGAAGATGGATGTTGAGCCCGCGCGCGAACAGCAGCAGCGTGACGAAGGGCGCGTCCGGCGCGCCCGCGACCTTGCCGGGCTTGACCGTTTCGAACCGATAGAGGCCGGTCTTGAAATCGGTCGCCGCACGGCCCCAGAAGCCGGGCAGCTTGCCTTTGCTGTCGGCCTGCCACAGCTCCAGCACCGCATCGACGACCAGCGAGCCCGCGCCGTCGCGCACCGTGCCTTCGATGAAGATGCGCTCGCCCGCCGCATTGGCGGGTGCCGCGACGTCGAGCTTTTCCTGCGTGCGGACGTTCAGCCCCGCGACCGACGGCAGCGTGCCGATATGCACATAGGGGCCGGCGGTCTGCGACGGGGTTTCGTTCAACGGTTCGATCGTCATGTCAGTTCCCCTCCGGCCGGTTCTCGAAGAAGGTCGAGCGGCGGCCGCGCAGCACGATGTCGAAGCGATAGGTCAGGTGGTCGTACGGCCCCTGGTTTTCGAGGTCGAGCTTCGCGACCAGCATATCGATCGCCGCCGCGTCCGCGATCGTGTTGACGATCGGGCATTTGGCGATCAGCGGGTCGCCTTCGAAATAGAATTGCGTGATCAAGCGCTGCGCGAACGCGGCACCGAAAATCGAGATATGGATATGCGCCGGGCGCCAGTCGGAGCCGTTGTTGCGGAAAGGATACGGGCCGGGCTTGATCGTGCGGAAAGCGTATTTGCCCTCCGCATCTGTGAGCACGCGGCCGCAGCCGCCGAAATTCGGATCGATCGCGGCGAGATAGCCGTCGCGTACATGGCGATAGCGCCCGCCGGCATTGGCCTGCCAAATCTCGATCAACGCGCCGGGCACGGGGCGCGCATTCTGATCGAGCACGCGGCCATGGACGACGATACGCTCGCCCACCGCTTCCGCGCCCGTGCCGTAATTCAGGATCAGATCGTGATCGAGCGGATCGAGTTTCGCTTGGCCGAAGACCGGGCTCGCCATATCGACGGCGGATTGCGGCAGCGACAGCAGCGGCCGTTGCGGATTGCGCAGCACCGTCGATTTGTAGTTCGGCACGATCGGCGCCGGATGCCATTTCCGGTCCCGGCGATAATATTCGGTGTTCGACATCGTTCCCTTACTCCCCCTCCCCGTCGCGCGGACGGGTCAATGCCCGCCCAGACCGCCAACACCGATATGCCGTTCGACGGCGGCGGTGTCGCGGCGCAGATCGTCGCATCGGCCGGACCATACGACCCGGCCGCGTTCCAATACCAGCGCCATTTCGCCGAACTCGAAGGCGAGTTCAAGGCGCTGTTCGACCAATAGAATCGTCATTTCGCCGGTCGCGGCCAAGCGGTCGATCGCCGCCATCACCGCATCGCAAATCACCGGCGCCAAGCCTTCCAGCGGTTCGTCGAGCAGCAGCACACGCGGCTTGCCCAAAATCGTGCGCGCCATCGACAGCATCTGCTGTTCGCCGCCCGACAATTGCGCGCCGAGATTGCGCCGGCGCTGCGCCAGCCGCGGAAACAATTCGTAGGCCTCGTCGATCGCCGCGCGCGGGCGGCTTTTGAGACCCGCGATCAGATTCTCCTCGACCGTCAGCGTGCGGAAGATCTCGCGGGTTTGCGGCACGAGGCCGATCCCGCCCAGGGCGCGCGACGACGGGCCTTGCGCCGACACGCTTTGCCCGTCGATCCGGATATCGCCCGTGAAGCGGCGGCAGAGCCCCATGATCGCCGCCATCAGCGTCGACTTGCCCACCCCGTTGCGCCCGAACACGCAAAGCCGTCCGCCCGCCGGCACCGTGAAGGACACGTCCTCCAGCACTTGCGAGCGCGCATAGCCCGCGCCGAGGCCGGCGATCTCAAGCGTCGCGGCTTGCATGGCCGTAGCTCCCCAGATAGGCCGCGCGCACCTGCGCATCGCGCGCCACATCGGCGGGCGCGCCATCGAACACGAGTTCGCCCGCCACCAGCACCGCGACGCGCTGGGCGAAGCGCATTACCAGATCCATGTCGTGATCGATCATCAGTACCGCCAGCGTCGGCGGCAAGTTTTCGAGCGCTTGTTCGATGCGCGGCACGTCGGACGACGCGACACCGGCCGCCGGTTCGTCCAGCAGCAGCACCTTGGGCTGGTGCGCCAGCGCGATGGCAAGCTCGACCAAACGCTGCTGGCCATAAGCGATCTCGCCCACTTTGCGGCGCATCGCGTCGCTCAAGCCCAACGCCGCGAGGATTTCATAGGCTTCGTCGTTGGCGGCGGAATCGCCGCCGAACCGTGCCAGGATGCGTGTCGCCTTTCCGGTGCGGCGCAGGATCGTCATCACGACGTGATCGGCCGGCGTCATGTCGGCGAACAGCCGCGTGACTTGGAACGTGCGCACCAGGCCGCGCGTGACGCGGGCGACGGTGTCGAGGCGCGTGATGTCCTCGCCCGCCAGAGCGATGCGCCCCGCATCGGGCGCCAAATGCCCGGTGACGAGATTCACGAACGTCGTCTTCCCCGCCCCGTTGGGCCCGATCAACGCGACGCGATCGCCTTCGGCCAAACGCATCGACACGTCGCGATTGACGCTCAAGCCGCCGAAGCTTTTGGTGATACCGGCGACGTCGAAGACAGCGCTCATTGCCGCGTCTCCGATTTACCGCCGAACAAACGGCGTTGGAGGTCGTCGAGCCCGCCCGCGAGGCCGCGCGGGGCGACCAGCACGACGCCGATCATCAAACCGCCGATCACGGTCATCCAATGGAACGGGTTGATCGCGGCGACCATGTGTTCGACCATCATGAAGGCGACCGTGCCGCCAAGCGCGCCGTAAAGCGAGCCCACGCCGCCCAGCGCCAGCATCACCAGCGCGTTGGCCGACAATTCGAACGACACGCCGTCGAGCCCGACGACTTGCGTCGCCAGCATGCCGAGCGCGCCGCCGATACCCGCGATGGCGCCCGAGATCGCGTACATGCGCAGCAGCACCAGGCGGATCGCCACGCCGAGCGATTCGACGCGCACCGGATCTTCCTTCGCCCCCCGGCACAGCATGGCGAAGGGCGAGCGCGCGACGATCGCCAGGATCGCCAAAACGGCGATCAGCAGGAAGATCGCAAACAGATAGGCGCTGCGGCCCCATAGATCGAAGGCGAACACGCCGAAAATCGGAGCCGGCATCATTCCGGCCAAACCGTCGCTGCCGCCGGTATAGGCCGACGCTTTGTTCGCCCCTTCCTGCACGAGTTGGACGAAAGCGATCGACAGCACGAGTTGCGGCAATCCATGCGTGCGCAGCAGCACCGCGCCCATCGCGATCCCCGCGACCGCCCCTGCACCCGCGCCGATCATGACCAGCAAGAACGGATCGGTGATCCCGGCGCGCAAACACACGATTCCGGCGGCATAGGCGCCGATCCCGTACAGCGCCGCATGGCCCAAGGTCGCCACACCGCAGAAGCCGACGACCAGATCGAGCGACAGCACCAGCAGCGCGATCGATACGATGCGCGTCAGCAAGGCGAGGCTGTCGGGGAACAAGTAATAACCCGCGATGCCGCCCGCGAAGACGACGAGAATGCCGTAAGCGTCGCGCTTATACGCGGGCCAAGCTCCGCGCGCCGCGTCCGACAAGGGGGGATGGCGCATCGTCATCGCGCGCGTCCCATCAAGCCGTTGGGATAGGCGAAGATCACGACAATGACGCAAAGATAGAAGAAGAAATTGCCGAAATCGGGCACGAGATAACGGCCCGTCACGTCGATGGCGCCGAGCAGCAGGCAGGCAAGCAGCGAGCCGACGATCGAGCCCGCCCCGCCGACCGAGACGACCACCAGGAAGGTCACGATATAGCGCAGCGCGTAGAACGGCTCGATCGGCAGGAACTCCGCCCCCACCGCCCCGCCGAACGCCGCCAGCGCCGTCGCGACGACATAGCAGCCCAGGAAATAGGCGTTCGTGCGCACGCCCAGTGCCCGCGCCATGTCGGGCTTTTCGATCGCCGCGCGCAGCTTGATGCCCAGCGTCGTGTATTCGATCGCGATCCACAATGCCGCGACCACGACGATGCCGCTGGCGATGACGAACAGCCGATGGCCCGCGATGCTGCGAAAGCCGATATCGACCGGCGTGGCCAGGATCGGCGGCAGCGGGATCGTTTTCAGCGTCGGGCCCATCAAATAATTGACGATGCCGATGGCGGCGAAGGCGATGCCCACCGTCATCAGCACCTGCATCAATTCGGGCTTGCCGTAAATGCGCCGGTAGAGCAGCGGCTCCAGCGGCAAGGCGATTAGAACCGTGCCGAGAACCGCCAGCGCGATTCCGGCGAAATAGCCGAAGCCCAGCTGCATCGTCGCGTAGGAGGCGAGATAGCCCCCGATCATCGCGAAGGCGCCGTGGGCGAGATTGACCACGCGCATCAAGCCCATCATCAGCGACAAACCGATGCAGATGATGAACAACGCCATCCCGTAGGCGACGGCGTCGACCGCGATGCTGAAGAACGTGATCATATCGACGTGGTGATCCTCGCACGAAGCCGGGACGGCATTCGCCGCCCCGGCCGCACGCCGTGCTTACTTCGCCAGACCCGGATCGCCTTGTTCGGGGAAGCTCTGAATCTCCTTGTTGATCCACTTGCCCGTGGCGTCCTTGGCGACTTCGCGCAGATAGATCGTCTGCGTGATGTGGCGGGTTTCGGCGTCGATCTTCACCGGCCCGCGCGGACTTTCCCACGCCATGCCCTTGACCGCCGCCACGGCCTTGGCCGCTTCCTGCTTGCCGGCGGTCGCTTCGATCATCTTGGCGATCACGCGCATGCCGTCATAGGCGCCGACGGCCGGGAACGACAATTGATTGACGTCGCCCAGCGCTTTTCCCGCCGCCTCGACGAAGGCGCGGTTGACGGCCGAGTCATGCGACACGGCGTAGTGGAAGCCGGTCAGCATGCCCGAAGCCGCCTCGCCCAACGCCGGCAGGTCGGATTCCTGCGTGAGGTCGCCGGTCGAGAAGAAGCGAATACCCGCCTGGCGCAAACCGGCGTCGTTGAACGCCTTGACGAAACCCAGCGTGGGCGGGCCCGACGGCAGGAAGGCGAACAAGCCTTCCACGCCCGCACCGCGCACACGCTGCATGATCGGGCTGAACTCGTTCGTGGTCATCGGCATGCGGATCGATTCCGCGACCTGCCCGCCCGCCGCCTCGATCGCCTTCTTGAAGGCGTTCTCGGCGTCGATACCGGGACCGTAGTCGCTGACCACGGTGATGAATTTCTTGGTGCCGCGTTCGATCGCGGCCTTGCCCAGCGGCGTGGTCGTCTGCGCCGTGGTGAACGATGTGCGCACGACCAGCGGCGACGAATTCATGATCGCCGAGGTCGCGGCGTTGAAGATGACCAGCGGCACGTTCGCTTGTTCGAGCAGCGGCGTGATCGCCAGCGCGTCGGGCGTGAAGTAGACGCCGCCGAGATACTGCACCTTCTCGCGCACGATCAGTTCCTGCGCCAGCGCGCGCGCCTGCTGCGGATTGGCGCCGGGCAAATCGCGATAGACGATCTCGATCGTATGCCCGGCGACGTTCTTGCCGTTCTGCGCCAGATAGGCTTCCACGCCTGCTTGGAAATTCTTGCCCTGCAACGCGAACGGGCCCGAATACGGCCCGATGATGCCGACCTTGATCGTGTCGGCCTGCGCCGCACCCGCAGCGCCCGCCGCCAGCATAGCGACCGCGGCGCCGAAGCGCTTCAGCCGCGAGACGATTGTTTTCGACATGGGGGTTCCTCCTTTTTTGTCGTCGTTGGCGCCGGGTGGCCTCAATAGGGCAGCCCGACGTAATTTTCGGCCACCGCCGACGCCGCGTGAGTCGACTGCGCAATGTAGTCGAATTCCGCTCGGCGCACCCGGCGATCGAAGGGCGTTTCACCGGGAAACAAGTGTAAAAGCCCGGTCATCCACCACGAAAAACGCTCGGCCTTCCAAACCCGCGCCAAAGCGCGCGCCGAATAGGCGTCGAGCCCGGCATCGGACCGGTCGAGATAATGCTCGCGCAACGCGTCGAACAGATAGCGCACGTCGCTGGCCGCGAGGTTGAGCCCCTTCGCCCCCGTTGGCGGGACAATATGCGCGGCATCGCCCGCCAGGAACAATCGGCCGAAGCGCATCGGTTCGGCGACGAAACTGCGCAAGGGCGCAATGCTCTTCTCGATCGAGGGTCCGGATTTGACATGGGCCGCAACATCGGCGGGCACGCGCCGGCGCAATTCGTCGAAGAAGCGGTCATCCGACCAATCTTCGAGCTTCTCGTCGAGCGGCACTTGCACGTAATAGCGGCTGCGCGTGGGCGAGCGCATCGAGCACAGCGCGAAGCCGCGTTCGCCGCTGGCATAGACGAGCTCGTGTGCCGCCGGTGCCGTGTCGACCAGCACGCCGAGCCAGCCGAAGGGATAGACGCGCTCGAACTCCTTCAACACGCTTGGCGGTGCCGAGGCGCGCGACACGCCGTGATAACCGTCGCAGCCCGCGATGAAGTCGCAGGTCAGTTCCTTGGCCACACCGTCTTGGACGAAGGCGACGCGCGGGCTGGCGCCATCGAAATCGTGGAGCGTCACGTCTTCGGCTTCGTAGATTGTGATGCCGCCAGCGCGTTTGCGCGCGTCCATCAGATCGGCGGTGACTTCGGTTTGGCCGTAGACGGTGACGGCCTTGCCGCCGGTCAACCCGGCGATGTCGATGCGATGCGACGCTTCGTCGAAGGCGATCGAAAATCCTTCGTGGATCAGGCCGTGCTTGGCGAGTCTTTCGCCCGCCCCGGCCTCGTGCAGAAGATCGACCATGCCGCGTTCGAGCACGCCCGCCCGGATGCGCGAGAGCACGTAATCGGCGCTGCGCCGTTCGAGAATGACGTTGTCGATACCGGCAAGCGTCAGCAACTGCCCGAGCAACAGGCCCGAAGGCCCGGCCCCAATGATGGCGACTTGCGTGCGCATGCGATGCCGTGTCCTCCCCGCCGCTTCGATGCGGCCTTGGAACGCATAGTGGTTGTGAATTCGGCTTGACCGCAATGGAGCATTCGATCAGCCTCTTGGACAAATCGAACATAAGGCGGCCCCATGCGCGACCAGGCGATCCCCGCTTTCTGGCTGTACGGCGAACGGCGCGATGACCGTTTCCCGGACGCGCTGCATATCGAAACGCTGGAGCTGCGCAGTGCGGCCTATAACTGGCGGATCCAGCCGCATCGCCATCACGACATGTTCCAGTTCATGCTCGTCGAAAAGGGCGGCGGCGAAACGCGCGTCGATGGGCGCGCGTTCCCGCTGAAGCCGGGCACGGCCGTGTTGCTGCCGCCGTTGACGGTGCATGAATTCAAGTTCCGCGCGGGCAGCGACGGGTTCGTCGCCAGTGCGGCGCGCAATACGATGCTGCGCCTGCTGAAAAACGAACCGGCGGCGGCGGCGATCCTGTCCCAGCCTTCGGTCGCCGCGATCCCGCGCAACGATCCGGCTTTGCGCGATCTGGGCGCCATCATGCGTTCGGCCCTCGCCGAATTCGCCGGCGGCCGGGCCAATCGCGATTTCGCCCTGTCGGCCTATGCCGAGTTGATCGCGATCTGGTTCGCGCGCGCGGTGCGCCGCCATGTCGCCGGCGGCGATCTTGCCCCGGCCCCGCGCGCCGATCTCGTGCGCCGTTTCATCGAGATGGTCGAAGCGTCGTTCCGCACCCATAGACCGCTGACCGACTATGCCCGCGCGCTTGGGGTTTCGACCACGCATCTGACCCGGACTTGCCGCCAGATCGTCGGCCGGTCGGCGACCCAGATCATGCAGGAACGATTGATGATCGAGGCACGCCGCGACCTGGTCTACACGGCGCTATCGATCTCCCAGATCGCCTTCCAGCTCGGCTTCTCGGACCCGGCCTACTTTTCCCGGTTTTTCGCTACCCATGCCGGGACATCGCCGAAAACCTACCGGATGAGCGGCTAGACTCGGCGCCATCGGCTTGGAATCGCGCGGGTTTTACCGTCTGAATTGGCGTTCGAAAGGAACAGATTTTCTGCCGATGCACTTTAGGTATTCAAGTCAAGTATATGATTTTAAATAAGTAAAAGAATCCCTCTTTTTCTGGTTCTGAATTTTATCCAATATCCAATCAATGAACAGGGCGGCTATAGAGCAGATCGTCACACGGGGCGGCAGCCGGCATCGGACGGCGACCCAATTCGTCGTCGATTGCCTGCGCGAGGCAATCGCGACCGGCGCCCTGTCCGAAGGCGAAGCCCTGGTTCAGGATGAAATCGCCGCCGCACTGGGCGTGAGCCGTACGCCGATCCGCGAAGCTCTGCGCCTGCTCGAGGCCGAAGGCTGGATCGATTTCCTGCCCCATCGCGGCGCCGTGGTGTCGACCCTGTCCGCCGACGAGATCCGCCAGATTTTCGAGATCCGCTTCGCGCTCGAATCCCTCGCCTTGCGCCAATCCGTTCCGTTGCTGGTGCCGGCCGATTTCGACCGCCTGGCGGCGATATTGCGCGCCATGGACGGCGAAACGGATGCGGGCGCATGGCTCGCCTTGCACCGCGAATTCCATATGGGTCTCTACGCCCATGCCAACGAGCGCCTGCGCCGCCTGATCGAAGAACAGCACGATGCCGTCGAGCGCTATTTGCGCATCGAATTCGTCGCGATGAACACCGCCGACGACGACAGCGCCGAACACAACGCGATCCTGACCGCGTGCCGTCACGCCGATATCGATGCGGCGATCCGCCTGTTCGAACCGCATATCGTGGGCGGCGGGGCCGATCTCGCCGACGCGCTCGACCGCCGGCGGAAAGGAATGGCGGCATGAGCCTCGACATCGCCCGCTTGCGCGCCGATACGCCCGGCACGGCCGAACTGATCCATTTCAACAACGCGGGCTGCGCTTTGCCGCCGCGCGCCGTCGTCGACGCGATGACGGATTATCTGCGCCTGGAAATGGAGATCGGCGGCTATGAAGCCGCCGCACGGATGCAAGCGCGGTTGGATCGTCCTTATGCCGCGCTCGCCACGCTGCTGAATGCGCAACCCGACGAAATCGCCGTGCTGGAAAATGCGACGCGCGCCTGGGACATGGCGTTCTATGCCGTGCGGATGGCGCCGGGCGACCGCGTGCTGACGACGCGCACGGAGTATTGCAGCAACTATATCGCCTTCCTGCAGCGCGCCCGGCGCGACGGCATCGAAATCGACGTGGCGCCCAGCCTCGACAACGGCGATGTCGACCTCGCCGCGTTCGAGAATCTGATCGGCCCGCGCACCAAGCTGATCGCGATCACCCATGTCGCGACCAGCGGCGGCCTGGTCAATCCCGCCGCGGCGATCGGTGCGATCGCCAAGCGCGCGAAATTGCCCTATCTGCTCGATGCCTGCCAATCGGTCGGCCAAATGGCGATCGACGTCGAAGCGATCGGCTGCGACATGCTGTCGGCGACGGCGCGCAAATTCCTGCGCGGGCCCCGGGGCATCGGCTTCCTTTACGTGCGCCGCTCGATGCTCGACCTTCTCGATCCGCCCTTCCTCGACGATTTCGCCGCCGATTGGTACGCCGACGGCGATTACCGTCTGCGCGCCGACGCGCGCCGCTTCGAAACGCCCGAATGCAGCTTCGCCGCGAAGGTCGGTTTCGGCGTGGCGCTCGACTACGCGCTTGCTTTGCCGATGGCGGCGATCGAAACGCGCGTCGCGTCGCTCGCGGCAGCGTTGCGCGCGCGCCTTGCCGATGTGCCCGGGGTGACGATCCAGGATCGCGGCACACGGCGCTGCGGCATCGTCACCTTCACCAAGGCGGGCATCCCCGCCCCGGCGCTCAAGGCCAAACTCGCCGAGCGAAAGATCAACGTCACCGTCTCGGTCGCGGAAGCCACGCGCCTCGATCTCATTCCGCGCGGCATCGATAAAATGATCCGCGCCTCGGTCCATTACTACAACACCGAGGACGAGATCGCGCGCTTCGCCGAAGCCGTGGAAGCCATGGCATTGGAGCACGCGCGATGACCGACGCCGCCAAATTGCGCGCTTTGATGGCGTCGTCGCCTTTCCACGATTTCCTCGGGCTCGAATTGCTCGACCTCGACCCCTCGGGGCCGTCGGTGACGCTCGGCGCCAAATGGCGGCCGGGCTTCGAGCGCGAACCGGGGTCCAAGCAATGGCATGGCGGCGTGCTGGCCGCGGTGATCGACGTCGCCGGCGCTTACGCAGCCTTCGCCAAAACCGGGCGCGGCTTGCCGACGGTCGATCTGCGCATCGACTATATACGGCCCGCCATCGACACCGATCTGCGCGCCGAAGCGAAGGCGCTGCGCGCCGGCCGCACGCTCGGCACGGTCGATGTAGCGCTGCGCGACAAGAACGGCGCGATCGTCGCCGCCGGGCGCGGCACATACTTCACCCAAACGGTGTCCGCATGACCGTCTTTCTCGATCATATTCTGTGGGGCACGCCGGATCTTTCCGCCGGCGAGAAACTGTTCGAACAGCTTTCGGGCGTGAAGCCCGGACCCGGCGGCATCCATGAAGGCTTCGGCACGCGCAATGCGCTGCTGTCGATGGGCGACCAGCTGTTCTTTGAAATTATCGCGCCCGATCCCGCACAAAATTTGAACGGCAATCGCGGCGGCCGTCTGGCAAAACTCGCCGGTCCGGGACTCACGGCACTTAGCGTGCGTTCGGACGATCTGCCCGCGATGGAAGCAGCGGCGAAGAAGCTGGGGCTGCCGGTGCGCGGGCCTATTCCCGGCGGGCGCACGCGCGGCGACGGCGTGCGGCTCCATTGGGAAATCCTCTATTTCGGCGAAGGACAGGATGCGGACATGATTCCCTTCGCAATCGATTGGAAAGGCTCGCCGCATCCGGCGGGCACCACGCCGGGCGGCATCGGCTTCAAATCGGTCGTCGCCTTGCATCCCGATAGCGAACGTCTGTCGGCGATCTACACGGCGCTTGGCATTCCGGTGCCCGTATTGCGCGGCGATCGCGCCGGCTTCCAAGCCGTGCTGACGAGCCCGCGCGGCGACATCACCTTGACGACGGCGGCCTGACCCATGCGCGCCGTCGTCATCCACGAACATGGCGGGATCGATCGGCTGACCTACACGCCGGATTATCGCGATCCGCCGTTCGGCGAAGGTGACGTGCTGGTGCGCGTGCGCGCCTGCACGCTGAATTATCACGACGTGTTCACACGGCGCGGCATGCCGGGCATCAAGATTCCGCTGCCGCTGATCATGGGCATCGACGCGGCGGGCGATATCGCCAAAGTCGGGCCGGGCGTGACCGATTTCAAACCGGGCGACCGCGTGCTGATCGATCCGATCAACCGCGTCGAACGCGGCTTCATGGGCGAAACCTTCGACGGCGGTCTCGCCGAACTAGTGCGCGTGCCCGCCCATATGTGCATTCCCCTGCCCGCGTCGATCGGCTATGCCGAGGCGGCGGCGTTGCCCACCGCCTACGGCACCGCGCATCGCATGATCCTGGATCGCGGTAAGCTGAAAGCGGGCGAGACGATCCTGATCCTGGGTGCGTCCGGCGGTGTGGGCACATGCTGCGTGCAACTCGCCAAGCGCGCGGGCGCCAAAGTCATCGTCGCCGCGTCGAGCCAGGACAAGCTCGATCGCCTGAAGACGCTCGGGGCCGATATCGGCATCGACTACGCGACGCAGGATTTCGTCGCCGAATGCCATCGCCAATTCGGACGTGCACGCGTGGCGAAGAAAGACGAAGGCGGGATCGATGTCGTGGTGAACTTCACCGGCGGCGATACCTGGACTAAAGCGCTGCGCGTTCTGCGCCGCGACGGACGCATGCTGACTTGCGGCGCCACGGCCGGCTACGACCCCAAAGAAGATATTCGTTACATCTGGACGTTCGAGCTGAACATCGTCGGCTCCAACGGCTGGTCGCGCGAGGACGTCACTGCGCTGCTCGCCATGCTGGGCGACGGCACGTTGGAGCCCGTGCTGCATCCCGAGAGATTCCCGCTGGAACGCGCAGCCGACGCGATGCGCGTGCTGGAGGAACGCAAGAGCTTCGGCAAAGTGGTGATCGAGCCATGACCGCGACGCTCGCGCGCATTGACCGACTTCCGCGTCCGGTCCAATCTTTGCTTGCAACCGTATTCATCATCATCCCGGGCGCTTGCGCCCATAAATAACGGAGAGCCGCGATGAGAGTCCTCGCCAAAGCCTTCGCCGGGTTCCTCATGCTCGCGGCGGTCGCCACCGCCGCCGACGCGAAGACCCTGCGCATCAACGTGACCGGCGATCCCGCGATGCTGGATCCGATCACCTATTCCGAACTCGTGGCCGGGCGCGTGCTGCGCAACGTCTACGAAGGTTTCACCGATTTCACGCCGGACGGAAAGATCGTCAACGTGCTGGCGGAATCCTGGACCGCCCTGCCGGGCGAGCACGGTTTCCGCTTCAATCTGCGCAAGAACGTGAAGTTCCATTCGGGCCGCGCCTTCACGGCCAAGGACGTGAAATACACGCTCGAGCAGCTTGCCGCACCCGACACCAAGGCCGGTATCGGCGCGGGTTACGTCGCGCGCATCGTCGGCATCGAGGATGTGAAGGGCGGCAAGACCAAGGACCTTTCGGGCGTGAAGATCGTCGACGATCACACGATCGAGATCCGTTTCACCAAGCCCGACGTTCTGTTCCCGATCTATCCGATCTGGTTCATGGATTCCGGCATCGTCGCCGACAAGGGCGCCGATTGGGTGCGCACGGTTTCGGCCGGCACGGGCCCGTTCAAGTTCAAGGAATGGCGCCGCGGCGCCTTCGTCGAAATCGACGCCAACAAGGATTACTGGGGCAACAAGGCGAAGATCGACGCCGTGCGCTTCCTGGTGATCCCCAACGGTGACACGGCGCTGGCGCAGTACGAAGCGGGCGAGCTCGACGTGCTCGACGTGCAGGAAAGCACCATCCGCCGCGTGATGCGCGACGCGAGCAAGGAAAAGGAACGCCAGGTCGTGCCGCGCGCACAGTCGCGCTTCCTCGCCATGAACCCGCTGGTCTACGCGCCGTTCAAGGACAAGCGCGTGCGCGAAGCGATCTCGCTGACCATCAACCGCGACGGCATGATCCGCGGCTTCTACGACAACGCGGCCTTCCAACTGCACGGCATCACCACACCGGGCGTGGCGGGCTATTTCAACGATCTGCCCAAGCCCAAATACGATCCGGAAGCCGCAAAGAAGCTGCTGGCCGACGCGGGCTTCCCGGGTGGCCGCGGCCTGCCGCCGATCGACATCTCGTCCACCGCCGTGTTCAAGGACGAGCTGACCTACTACGCCAACGAGTTGAACCGCACGCTGGGCATGCAGGTCAACGTCAACGTCGTCGAGCGCGCCACGTTCATCCGCGCGATGAACGCGGGTGAGGTCGCGTTCTTCCCCTGGGGCTGGACCTCCGGCTATCCGGACGCGATGTATTACCTTGAGCAGATGTGGCACTCGAAGAGCCCGTATAACCGCGGCCGCTGGTTCAACGCGAAATACGACGCGCTGATCGACGAAGCGACCGCGACGGTCGACGACGCCAAGCGCTTCCAACTCTACCGTCAGGCGGAGATGGTCTACATCGACGATGTGGGTGCCGCCCCGCTGCCGATGGTGGCGGCGATCGCGCTGGTCAAACCGAACGTCACGAACGCGCGCGCCACGCCGTTCGGCTTCGACCGCTTCGTGTTCGCCGAGATCAAGTAAGGTCAGGGAAAGGGGCCGGCCAAGATGCTGCGTTTCGTCGCATGGCGTTTGGCCGGCCTCGTTCCCGTTCTCGGGATCGTGTTGGTGGCGACCTTCCTCGCCACCTACGCCCTGCCGGGCGATCCCGTTCTGGTGATGCTCAGCGACCACTCGTCCAACGTCGAGATGGCGAACCGCCTGCGGGCGGAATACGGGCTCGACCAGCCGCTATGGAAGCAGTTCTTCAACTACATCGCCGGCGTCGTCGTCGGCGATTTCGGCATGTCCTATCGTTACGTGCGCATCCCGGTCGTCGAGGTGCTGTCCGACGGGATCAAAATCAGCCCGATCCTCGCCCTCGCCGCATTGGCCGCCGCCGCCGCGATCGGCATCGGGGCGGGTATCCTCGCCGCGATCAAGCGCAATTCCGGCGTCGATACCGCGATCATCCTTATTCTCGTCGCCGGGCTGTCGATCCCGAACTTCGCCTTCGCGACGTTCTTCGTCTATATCTTCTCGATCAAAATGGGGGCCCTCCCCGTGGCGGGCTGGGGCCGGATCGATCAGGCGATCCTGCCCGTCGCGATCCTCGCCATCCCTTCCGCCGCCTATATCGCGCGCCTCACCCGCACCTTCATGCTGGAAGTGCTGGGCCAGGATTACATCCGCACCGCGCGCGCCAAGGGCCTCGCCGAGCGCGTGGTGATCGCTCGCCATGCGCTGCGCAACATCCTCGTGCCGCTGCTCACGTCGATGGGCATCATCTTCGGCGGGCTTATCAGCGGCACGTTCGTCGTCGAGACGATCTTCAATATCCCCGGCCTCGGTCGGCTCGCGATCGATTCCGTCTTCGCGCGCGACTATCCCGTCGCGATGGCGATCGTGATGCTGTTCACCGCCTTCTTCGTGCTCATCAACCTCGCCGTCGACGTCGCCTACGCGATCATCGATCCCCGCATCCGGCAGCGCATGGGGGTGAAATGACCGCCGCAACGCAAACGACCCAGTATCCGCTCGACGGCTGGCGCTTGGTGCTGCGCCGCCTTGCCCGCCAGCGCAATGTGCTGATCGGCGGCGCCATCGTGTTCTTCGTCGTCCTCGTGGCGATCTTCGGCCCTTCGTTGATGATGCACTCGCCCGAGGAAACCGATCTTTTCAATCCGTGGTCGCCGCCGACCGCCCAAAACCCGCTCGGCACCGACAAGCTCGGCCGCGATATTTTGAGCCGACTTGTCTACGGGGCGCGCGTCTCCCTGCTGGTCGCGGGCGCGGTACTGGCGATCACGCTGACCGTCGCCGCCATCCTCGGCATGATCGCGGGCTATATGGGCGGGCGGATCGACGCCTTCCTGATGCGCTTCGTCGATATCATGCTCGCCTTCCCCGAAGTCGTGATCGCCATCCTGATCGCGTCGATGATCGGCTCGGGCGTGCTGACCGTCATCATCTCTCTGGCGCTGGTCTGGTGGCCTGGCGTCACACGCCTCACGCGATCTTTCGTGCTGGTGATCCGTGAAGAACTTTATATCGACGCCGCGATCGTCGCGGGCACGCCGACCTGGGCGATCTTCCTGCGCCATCTCCTGCCGAATATCGCCGCCCCATTGCTGGTGCGCGCTTCGGTCGGCGTGGGCTTCATCGTGATGGCGGAAGCGACGCTCTCTTTCCTCGGCCTCGGCATTCAGGAGCCAGTCCCCAGCTGGGGCGGCATGATCCGCGACGGCCTGCCCGCCTTGCGCACCGATCCCTATCTCGCGATTTTCGGCAGCCTGGCGCTGGGCATCACGATCATCGGCTTCAATCTGCTGGGCGACGGCTTGCGCGATGCCCTCGATCCCAAGCTGCAGGGCCGCTGATGGAAACGCCGATCGTCGCCATCGAAGGACTCAGCGTCACTTTCGCCACCGAAAGCGGCAAGCGCGAAGTCTTGCGCGACGTCAGCTTCGCCGTGCCGGCAGGCGAAGTCGTCGGCGTGGTCGGCGAAAGCGGCTCGGGTAAGTCGGTGACCGCGCTGGCCGTCATGGGCCTGCTCGGCGCGCAAGGCGCGATCACGACGGGCCGGATCATGTTCGACGGCCAGGATTTGGCGCGCCTGGATGCCAAAGCGTTCCAGAAGATTCGCGGCAAACGCATCGGCATGATTTTTCAAGAGCCGATGACCAGCCTCAACCCGCTGCTGACCGTCGGCTTCCAAGTCGCCGAAGTGCTGCAAGCGCATCTCGGCATGGACGCAAGTCAAGCGCGCGTCGAAGTCGTCAAATGGTTCGGGCGCGTGGGCATTCCCAACCCGGATCGGCGCTTCGACGAGTTTCCGCACGCATTGTCGGGCGGCATGCGCCAGCGCGTGATGATCGCGATGGCGATGGCCTGCCGCCCCGCCTTGTTGATCGCCGACGAGCCGACGACCGCGCTCGACGTGACGATCCAGGCGCAAATCTTGGCGCTGATGAACGAGCTGCGCCGCGACTACGGCACGTCGATCCTGTTGATCACCCACGATATGGGCGTGATCGCGCGCATGTCGAACCGCGTGGTCGTGATGTATGCGGGCGAGGTCGTGGAGACGGGTAGCGTGCGCGACGTGCTGAAGGCGCCCGAACACCCGTATACGCGCTTGCTGCTGGCGGCGATGCCGACCGCGCGCAAACGCGATACGCATCTGCCTTTCATTCCCGGCACGATGCCCGCCCCCGGCAATCTGCCGCGCGGCTGCCGCTTCCATCCGCGCTGCCCCGATGTGCAGCCCGGCTGTTCGCAGGCCGAGCCCGCCTTGATCGAAAGCGCCATGGGCCGTTCGATCCGCTGCCCGATCGCCGTCGGCATAGCGGAGGCCGCACGATGAATCCTATCCTCGAGGTCGAAAATGTCGGCCGCAATTTCGAAAGCCCCGGCCTCAGCCCGCTGATCGCGGTCGACGGCGTCAGCTTCAAACTCGCGAGCGGCGAGACGCTGGGCATCGTCGGCGAGTCCGGCTGCGGCAAAAGCACGCTCGCACGCATGGTACTGAAGCTGCTTTCGGTCAGTGCCGGCCGTATCCGCTTGGACGGTGCCGATATCACCGATCTGCCGGAAGCGCAGATGCGGCCCTTGCGGCGCGGCATCCAAGCGGTGTTCCAGGATCCGATGTCGTCGCTTAACCCGCGCATGCGCGTACGCGACATCGTCGCCGAACCGATGCGCGCGGCTGGCATCGACGCCGCGACGCGCGAAGCCCGCGTGCGCGAAATGCTGTCGATCGTTGGTCTGCCCGCCGACGCGGCCGAACGCTATCCGCACGCCTTCTCCGGCGGGCAGCGCCAGCGTATCGCGATCGCGCGTGCGCTTGCTTCTTCGCCCAAACTCGTGGTGTGCGACGAAGCGACCTCGGCGCTAGATGTCTCAGTTCAAGCGCAAGTGTTGAATCTTCTGGGCGAGCTTCGTGCGCGCTACGGCCTGTCGATGCTGTTCATCTCGCACAATCTCGGCGCCGTGCGATACATCGCCGATCGCGTCGCGATCATGTATCTGGGCCGCATCGTCGAGATCGGCCCCGTCGGCGCAATTTTCGACAAGCCCGCGCACCCCTACACCGAAGCGTTGATCGCGGCCGTGCCCGAGCCCGATCCCGATTTACCGGTACCCGACACGTTGATGGGCGAAATCCCGAACGCGCGCGAGCGGCCCTCGGGCTGCCATTTCCATCCGCGCTGCCCGAAAGCCCAAGCTCGCTGCCGCGTCGAAGACCCCGCCTTGGTGGCGGGCAACGACGGCCGCCAGATCCGCTGCCACTTCCCGAACTGAGGTTTCCCATGCCGATCGTCGAACGCACGCATTATTACGCCAAGCCCGGCAAGGCGGCGGACGTGCTGGCGATCCGCCGGCGCGCGTGCGCGGTCCGCCGCGCGATCGGTTTGGCGGCGGGCCGCGTTTTCGTGCGCGTCGATGCCGGCGCAGGCCGCGTGCCCGACGTCACTTGGGAATGCGAATTCCCGACCAAGGCGGCGCATCAAGCCGATCTCGACGCGCGCGCGGCGAGCCCCGATTTCGAGGCCGTGCGCAAAACGATGGGGGCCGCGATCGACGGGTTCGATCGCGTGATCGTGGCCGAGGACGATGCGGCTTTGCCCAGCGGCATGCGCCCCACATCGCTGCATGCCCTGCCGATCGTGCCGCGCGAGATCAAGTTCAAATCGGACGGGCGCGAACTCGCCGGCTATCTCTACCTGCCGCCGGGCGACGGCCCCTTCCCGTGCATGGTGCTGAACCACGGCAGCGGCATAAATCAAGGCACCCTCGACGTCAGCCGCCCTGGCACGGCTTCGACGTTGATGTCCTGGGGGATCGCCTCGTTCCTGCCGCATCGGCGCGGTTACGGCAATTCGCCCGGCGCCCCGTGGCGCGAGGACGTGAAGGCCGAATTCGGCACCGACGAATACGACGACCAGCTCGCCACGCGCCTCGACCGCGAAAGCGACGACGTAATCGCGGCGCTGGCGACCGTCGAAGCCCTGCCGGAGATCCGTAAGGATCATATCGGCGTGATGGGCTCGTCCTTCGGCGGCACGAACACGCTGTTCGCCGCGTCGAAATGCGACCGCTTCCGCTGCGCGATCGACTTCGCGGGGGCGGCGATGAATTGGGACCGCACGCCGCGCTTGCGCGAAACGATGATCGCCGCCGCCAAGAAGGTGACGATGCCGCTGTTCCTGATCCAGGCGGAGAACGATTATTCGATCCGCCCGACCAAGGAAATCGCGGCGGCGCTGGCGGGCAATGGCCGCGTCGTGTGGTCGAAAATCTATCCCGCCTTCGGCTTCCTGCCGTGGGAAGGCCATCTGTTCGAAAGCACGGCCCAGAATTTCTGGGGCCCGGACATCCATCGCTTCCTGGAGCTTTACCTATGACCGACACCAGCCGCGCTTGGATCGAAAATCTGACTTGGCCGGAAGTCGCGGCCAAGATCGAATCTTCAACCGTGCTGATTCCGATCGGTGCACGCGCCAAGGAGCACGGGCCGCATTTGCCGATGCAGACCGATTATCTGGTCGCGCGCGCGCTGTGCGATGGTGTCGCCAAGTCGCTGCCCGTGCTGATCGCGCCGGTCGTCGATTTCGGCTACTACCCCGCCTTCGTCGAATATCCGGGCAGCCAACATCTGCGGCCCGAGACGTTTCAGGCCGTGCTGCACGACATCATCGACGGTCTGATCCGTCACAAGGCGAAGAACATCGTCATCGTCAATACGGGCGTGTCGACCGAAGGCCCCGTGACGGTCGTGGTGCGCGAAACGCTGGAACATAAGAACGTGCGCATTCCGGTCGCGCATATCCGCGCGCTGGGTAACGCCACGCGCGGCATGATGAGCCAGAAGCTCGGCGGCCACGCCGACGAGATGGAAGCCTCGCTGATCCTGGCGATCGCACCCGAGCTTGCGCATATCGACCGCGCGGTCGAGGATTACGGCAACGCGCTGAACGAACCGAAGACCGTATTCTACGTGCCCACGATTTTCCGCGGGAACGCTAAGGCGACCCCCGATTATAGCGTCTCGGGGGCGCGCGGCGACCCGCGCGGCGCCACGCTCGAGAAAGGTCGCGCTACGCTCGACGCGATGGTCGCCGATCTGGTCGACGGATTGCGCAAGCTCGGTCTATGACCCACGACTACGACGTTATCGTCGTCGGCTTCGGTTTCGCCGGCGGTGTCGCCGCCATCGAGGCGCATGATGCCGGCAAGCGCGTGCTGCTGGTCGAGAAAAACGCGATCCCCGGCGGCATCTCGGTCTGCTCGGCCGGCGGATTGCGCATCGCCAAGGATGCCAACGACGCGATGAGCTATCTCGTCGCCACCAATGGCGGCACGACGCCAGAGCCCGTTCTGAAAGTCCTCGCCGACGGCATGACGACGCTGGCGGATTACGCCCGCACGCTGAGTACGCCCGTCGGCGGCGCGATCGGCCTGAAGCCCAATTCCGGCAATTATCCCCTGCCCGGCTATAAGACGTTCGGCTTCGCCTATGTCGAAGCGCTCGACGGGTTCGACGTCGCGCGCGATTACGCGCATGTACGCGGCGCCGTTGAAGGGGCGCGGCTGTTCGAGGTCGTGCGCCGTAATGTCGCCAATCGCAAGATCGACGTGAAACTCGCCACGCGCGTCGAACGCTTGGCGAAGACCGGCGACCGCGTGACCGGGATCGTTGTCGCGGGCAAGACGATTGCGGCGAAATCGGTCGTACTCGCCTGCGGCGGGTTCGAAGCCGATCCCGAGATTCAGCGCCAGCATTGGGTGCTGAAGCCGGTGCTGTCGGCGGCCGTCGATTTCAATACCGGCGACGGCTTGCGCATGGGCCAAGCCGCCGGCGCCGGGCTTTGGCATATGTGGCATTACCACGGCTCCTACGGCCTCAAGCATCCGGACCCGGATTACAAATTCGGCATCCGCGTGAAGCGCCTGCCCGATTGGAACAATGCCGAAGGCTTGCGCGGCGACGTGACCATGACCTGGATCCTGCTGGATCAAGACGGCCATCGCTTCATGAACGAGTACGAGCCCTATATGCAGGACACAGGGCATCGGCCGTTCGAGCATTACGACACCTCGCGCCAGAAGTTCCCGCGTGTGCCCGCGATTATGCTGCTCGATGCGGAAGGCCGTGCGCGCTATCCGATCAGCGCGCCGACCTGGAACGACGCGTCGGTCGCCGCGAAATTCGGCAAGCACACGCCGCGCGATCTCGATGCGGCGATTTTCGCCGAGGACGAGACGCTCGACGCCGCCGCCGCGCGTCACGGGATCGATGCCGCCGCGTTGAAGCGCAGCGTCGATGCCTGGAACGCGGCCTGCGACGCGGGGAATGACGCGGCCTTCGGCCGCCCCGCGGGATCGATGCTGCCGATCCGCAAAGGGCCGTTCTCGACCGCCAAAGTCTGGCCGGTCGTGTCGAACACCCAAGGCGGCTTGCCGCACGATCCCGAGCAGCGCGTGCTCGATCCCTATGGCGCGCCGATCCCGGGGCTTTACGTCGCGGGCGAACTCGGCAGCGTGTTCGGCCATCTCTATCTCTCCGGCGGCAACATCGCCGAAAGCTTCGTCGGCGGGCGCATCGCCGGCCGCAACGCCGCCGTTTAAGGAAACGAAACCATGCCCATCCCGTCGCGCAATCTCGGTCGCTGTTTCGACGCGAACGCCGCCCCCGACAAGATCGCGATCGTCGAATTGCGCGATCCCGCCAATCCGCGCGCGATCACCTATCGCGAACTCGACGAGAAGTGCAACGCCGTCGCGCGCGGCTTGTTGAAGCGCGGCTACAAGCGCGGCGACCGGATCGGCATTCTGTCGCTCAATCGGCTCGAATATCTCTACGCCTATTTCGGCACGATGCGCGCCGGCCTCGTCTCGGTGCCGATCTCGTTCAAGCTGGGCGCCGACATCGTCAAACACATCTCCGACGACGCGCAATTGAAGGCCGTGTTCCACGACACCGACCGCATTCCGGTCTGCCCGCCGGGTGTAACGCGCATCGGCTACGACGATGGCGGGTTCGACGCATTGCTCGATCCCGGCCCCTTCGACACGGTCGAGCCCGCGCCCCGCGAACTCGCGATGCTGCTCTATACGTCGGGCTCGACCGGCATGCCCAAGGGCGTGCTGCTGTCGCACGACTCCCAGCGCTGGTCGATGGAAACGGCGGCGAAGCTCTATGGCGAGCGTTCGCATCATCGCTATATCGTCGGCGCGCCGATGTTCCATATGAACGCGACGATCAGCGTCAAAGGCGCGCTTGCCTCCGGCGCGTCGATCGTCTTTCTGCCGGCGTTCGACGCGAAAGTCTACGCGCGCGCGATCCAAGACCATCGCGTGACATGGCTCACCTCCGTGCCGACGATGCTCGCCCTCGTCGCCAAGGAAAAAGAGTTGCTCTCCACACTCGACTTTTCCTCCGTCACGAACGTGACGATGGGCTCGGCGCCGCTGACCCAAGCGCTGATCGACAAGATCCAGGCGCTATTCCCCAAGGCGCTGATCAACAACAGCTACGGCACCACCGAAGCGGGCCCCGCGCCGTTCGGCATCCATCCAAACGGGATCCCGCGCCCGTCGCTCGCCTGCGGCTATCCGGTCCCCGGCAGCGAAGCGGAATTGCGCGAAGGCCCGAACGCCGACGAAGGTGTTCTTTATATGCGCAGCCCCATGATGATGGAGGGCTACAACAATCTGCCCGAGAAGACCGGCGCCGTGCTGAAGGACGGCTGGTATCGCTCGGGTGATATTTTCCGCCGCGACAAGGACGGGTTCTTCTATTTCATCGGTCGCGCGGACGACATGTTCGTGGTCGGCGGCGAAAACGTCTGGCCGGGCGAAGTCGAACGCCTGCTGGAGCGCATGCCGGGTGTGCACCAGGCTTGCGTGGTGCCGGTCCCCGACGACATCAAAGGCGCGATCCCCTTCGCTTTCGTCGTGCCCTCGCCGGGCGCTTCGCCAACCGAAGCGGAGATCAAGCAATTCGCGCTCGCCAACGGCCCGGCCTACGCGCATCCGCGTTTCGTATCTTTCCGGAATGAAATCCCGCTCGCGGCGACGAACAAGCCTGATCGTAAAAAGCTGATCGCCGAGGCCGAGGGCTTGTCGAAGGGCAAGCGGCCGACGCTATGACGATCCGCCTCCCCGACCTTCGCTTGGACGTCGATGGCGCCTATGGCGATGCGAGTTTCGCGACGCGGCTCGCCGCGATCAGCCGCGACATAACGCCCGACAGCTACGGCGAAGGCGCGTTGATCCGCGAATGCGAAGCGAAGCTCGCCAAGGCGCTGGGCAAGGAACGCGCGGTGATCTTCGCGACCGGCACGCTCGCCAATTTTCTGGCGCTCGACCGGCTCTGCGGGCGCGATGCGCGGCGCGTATTGCTGCATCCCGACAGCCATATCTTGAACGATACCGGCGACTCCCTGGTCGCCGGTGCGGGTATTACTCCCATTGTGGCCGCGACGACCGGGCCCGGTTTCGCCGCCAAAGCGTTGACCGATGCGTTGGCGCGCGCGCAGGACGGCAAGGTCCGTCGCAGTATCGGCGCCCTCGTCATCGAAACGCCGGTGCGTCGCCGCCACGGCGAAATGTTCCCCGCCGCGCAAATGGAAGCGGTGATCACCGCCGCGAAGAAAGCGGGCGTCGCGTTGCATTTGGATGGTGCGCGCTTGCCCATCGCATCGGCCGCGCGCGGCATCGCGATGGCGGATTTCGCCGAGCCCTTCGACACGGTCTATTTGTCGCTGTGGAAGATGCTGGGCCTGCCCTTCGGTGCGGTCCTGGCGGGGCCCGCCGCCTTGCTCGACGGCATCGAGCGCGACCGGCGCTTGCATGGTGGCGCCTTGCCGCAATTCTGGCCGATCGCGGCGTTGGTCCTCGCCGAACTCGACAAGCTGGAGCCCAACTGGGCGCGCGCGATGGTTTGGCGCCAGACGTTCGAACGCGCCTTGACCGAGGCGGGCTTCGCGATCCGTCCGTCGGGCGCCGAAACCACTAGTACGTTTTGGCTGGTCACGCCCGGCCCGGCATCCGCGTTCAAAGCCGCGTGCAAGGAAGCCGGTATAATCCTGGGCGAAGCGTCGGGCGACGCCGTGCTGCTGCGCGCCAATCCGACATTGCTGGAAATCGATCCCGGCGAATTGGCCAGGCGCCTCGCCGCGATCAAGCTTTAAGCCGCGCGTTTGCGCGCGAGCCTTACGGCGGCCGGAATCGGTTCGACGATCGGCACGGCGAAACGCGGGGCGAGTGCGCGTGCCGCCACCGCCAACGGCCCGCCGCCGATCACGATGGCTTGCGCACCGTCCTGCGCGATCGACGCTTCGCACGCCGCGCCCAGCGCGGCTTCCAACGCCGGCGGATCGGCCATCAGCGCGTGAATGTCGCCCGGCGTGAGCCGCACGCCGGTGAATTGCCCGCCAAGCTTCAGCGATACGGCACGCTTGGCGATCGACTTGACCAGCAGCGGCGTGGTGGTCGCCACACCGAAGCGCCGTCCGCCTTCGCCGGCCTCCAGCATGCCGGCTTCCGCGATGCCCGTGACGGGTACGGCGCAGGATTTGCGCACGGTTTCAAGGGCGGGGTCGCCGAACGCCGCGACGATGGCGCCATCGAAACCCGTGAAATCGAACTCGGCGAACAACGCCTCCACCGCCTCGGCCGCCTTGGCGAGCATCTTCTCGTCCACGATCAAATTCACGCCGAACGCCACCGTCGCCGCGATGATCGTATCGCCGGGTGCGGCTTCGCGGGCGATCGCGGCCATCGCGTCGGTCGTGCGCGTATTGGTGTTGGGATTGACCAGCAAAAACTTCATGGCGCCGAAACGCAGCAAGCGCCATGCCAGCCCGGGCGAAGCCCCTTGTCCGCCGGGTCCGGCTGGCATAGTTTCGCCCGCCCTATACGCGCGATTCCAGGCGTCCCGCCCTCGAAGGATTTGTTTTGACCGACCCCGCCGCCGCACCCGAAGCCGGCGCGCCCCTCCCGCGGCGCACATTCGCGATCATCTCGCACCCCGACGCCGGAAAAACGACGCTGACCGAAAAGCTGCTGCTGTTCGGAGGCGCCTTGCGTCTGGCCGGTCACGTGAAGGCGCGCGGCGAAAGCCGCCGCACGAAATCCGACTGGATGGAGATCGAGCGTTCGCGCGGCATTTCCGTGTCGA
This sequence comes from Alphaproteobacteria bacterium, assembly GCA_017308135.1. Taxonomy (NCBI): domain Bacteria; kingdom Pseudomonadati; phylum Pseudomonadota; class Alphaproteobacteria; species Alphaproteobacteria bacterium. Next base: position 350,517 of record JAFKFM010000010.1, on the reverse strand, counting down.
GCTCGGTGATGACGTTCGAGCATAACGGCATTCAGTTCAATCTGCTCGATACGCCCGGCCACCAGGATTTCAGCGAAGACACCTATCGCATCCTGACCGCCGTCGATTCCGCCGTGATGGTGATCGACGCGGCCAAGGGCATTGAAGCGCAAACGCTGAAGCTGTTCGAAATCTGCCGCCTGCGCGACGTGCCGATCCTGACCTTCGTCAACAAGATCGACCGCGAAGGCCAAGACCCGTTCGAACTGCTGGACGAGATCGCAAGCAAGCTCGCGCTCGACGTGTCGCCGGTGCTGTGGCCGGCCGGCATGGGCGGGTTGTTTCGCGGCAGCTACGATCTGTTGCAGCATCGCTTCTACAAGCCGGGCGCCAACGGCGTATTCGCGACCGAAGAACAGCTCGAAGGTTTCGACGATCCGCGTTTGCCCGAATTGATCGGCGATGTCCGCTTGTCGGAATTCCGCGATCAGGCGGAATTGGCCCTCGCCGGATATCCCGCGCTCGATCTCGAGTCATATCGTGCGGGCCATCTGACGCCGGTGCTGTTCGGCAGCGCCTTGAAGGATTTCGGCGTCGCGCAATTGCTCGATCGCGTGGCGAATTGGGCACCCAGCCCGCGCCCGCAGCCGGCCGTCCCCGCCGCCGTCATGCCCGACGATGGCGAAGTCTCCGGCTTCGTGTTCAAGGTTCAGGCGAATACCGACCCGAACCACCGCGACCGCGTGGCGTTCATGCGCGTGTGCTCGGGCCGTTTGAAGCGCGGCATGAAGCTCAAACATCCGCGCAGCGGAAAGGCGATCTCCGTCGCCAGCCCGATCTTCTTCTTCGCGCAGGAACGCGAGGTCGCGGACGAAGCCTGGCCCGGCGATATCGTCGGCATTCCCAATCACGGCACGCTGCGCGTGGGCGATACGTTGACCGAAGGCAAGGCGCTGCGCTTCACAGGCTTGCCCAGTTTCGCGCCCGAAATCCTGCGCCGCGTGCGGCTCGACGATCCGATCCGCGCCAAGCAGATGCGCAAGGCGTTGCAGGACCTCGCCGAGGAAGGGGTCACGCGCCTGTTCCGCCCGATGCTGGGCGCCGACTGGATCGTCGGCGTCGTCGGCCAGCTGCAGCTCGACGTGCTAACCTCGCGCCTCAAAAACGAGTACGGCGTGGCGATCCATTTCGAACAAGCGCCGTTCGAAACCGCACGCTGGATTTCGTCGGACGATCCGGTCAAGCTGAAGGCGTTCATCGACGGCAACCGCTTCGCGGTAGCGGAAGACAACGACGAAGCGCCGGTCTTCATGGCGCGCAATTCGTGGGATCTTTCGCGCACGACGACCGATTGGCCGGCGATCCGTTTCAGTTCCACGCACGAGCGCGCCTGATGGCCACCGAACCCATCCTTTATTGCGACGGCGCCTATGTTCCCGAAAGCCAAGCGCGGCTTTCGGCGTTCGATTTGGGCGTGCAATTCGGCGATGGCGTCTACGAGGTCGTCTCGGCGTGGAAAGGTTTGATCTTCCGCATGGAGGATCACCTCGACCGCTTGATCGACACGCTGCATGCCGCGCGCATCGACACCGGCCTATCGCGCGAGGATTGGCGGGGGATCGTGCGCGAGACGGCGAAGCGCAACGGCCTGACGGACGCCTCGATCAAGATCATCGTCACGCGCGGCCTGCTCGCCCCCGGCAATCCGGACCCGCGCGCGGCGAAGCCCAGCGTGCGCGCTTTCGCGACACCCTACGCGCATCTCGGCACGGCGGAGCAGCGCGCGAATGGCATTCGCGTGCAGATCGGCCATCAGCGCGGCATGGCGCCCGATACGCTCGACCCGCGCTACAAACATACGTCGCGGCTGCAATACCAGCTCGCGAAGATCGAATCGCTCGAAGCCGGATACGACGATGTCGTGTGGCTGTCGTCGCAAGGCTTCCTGGAGGAAGCGCCGCGTTCGAACCTATTTCTGGTCAAGAACGGCATCTTGCGCACGCCGTCGTTGGGCGTGTTGCACGGCATCACGCGCATGACGTTCTGCGAATTGGCGGCGGAGCTGAACATTCCGGTCGAAACCGGCGCGCTGACCGCGTTCGATCTGTTCGCGGCGGACGAAGCCTTCACTTGCTCGACGTCCGGGGCGGCATTGCCGATCCGCGAAGCGGCCGGTCGTATGATCCGTGGCGGCGCCCCCGGCCCGATCACCCAAAAGCTCAACGCGCTTTATTGGACGAAGCGCGAAGCCGGTTGGCACGGCACGAAAATCGGCTGAGATCTATTCGGCGGCGGCGTAGTCGTCGAGCACGGCGAAGATCGTACCCTCGATCAACGCATCGGGCGTCGCTGGCTGGCCCGACGCACGCAATGCGCCGATTTGTGCCGGGAAAAACTGGCTAACCAGCGTTTCGGGGATCGTTGCCGCACGAAGCCGTGCGAGCATATCGCCGACCGCCTTTTCCGCCGCGGGCGTTTGCCAGTAATAGCGGATGCGGTCGCTATAGCTGAAATGCCGGTCGATGCGCTGCTTGGCGGCGTCGCCATGGCAATGGCCGCGCCAATAGCCCGGCTGCGCTTGCATGATCGCTTCCATCGCGTCGGGCAAGGATGCGGCCGGCCGGTCACGATGCAGGATCGCGTCGATGGCGTCGAGGGCGTAAAGCGCCTCGCGCAACGCGAAGGTCAAGCCCGGCCCGACCTTCAACAACGCGAAGCCGTCGCGCACCAAGGTTTGCAGCGCCGCGCGCGATTGATAATCGGTCGAGTGCGCTTCGAACACCAAACGCGGATGCCGATCGAGCACGGCGCGCAAATGCCGCGCCTTGGCGGGATAGTAGGCGACGACGTTCTCGATGCCGAACTCCACACCCGGCTGCACGACGATGCCGATCGCGCGGTCGAACGCGCCGCGCAAGCCCGCCTTGGTGAACGCGGCGTCATGCGCGGCGATGGTGCTTTCGGCCGCCGCGGTCGATGTCGGCGTTATCGTGTCGATGCGCTCGCGCGCCCCGCCCGGCGGCGGCACTTCGGTGCCGATGACATAGACCGGCGTAGGCAGACCCTGCGCATGCGCGGCTTCCTCCGCCACGGCGGCGAGGCTCGCGGCGCGCGCCGCAATGATCGCTTCCGGCACCGCTTCGCCGTCGTCGGCGCACGCCATGCTGGCGTCGAGATGGATCTTGCGAAATCCGGCGGCGGCATAAGCCGCGACCATTGCGCGCGCCTTATCCATCGCCGCTTCGGCCGGCAGCTTGGTCCACGGGTTCGGGCCCAGATGATCGCCGCCGAGAATCAATCGATCGGCGGGCAAGCCGTTTTCGGTCGCCAACGCCTCGGCACGGGCACGAAACGCCGCCGGTGTCAGGCCGGTATAGCCGCCGTCCTGGTTCACTTGATTGCACGTCGCTTCCACCAGAACGGGCTTGGACTTTGCCGCACCATGGCGGAACGCCGCCGCCAATACCTTCGAATGCGCCGAGCAAACCGACGACAAACCTTTGGGTTTGCTGGTTTTTCGGGCTTCAGCGAGAGCCATCAGGACATCGGACATGGCGGTCGGGCCTTCCAAACTTGGCGCGAAATCGACGTTTCGGCCCCTATTTCGATCACGTTGTCACTCGATTTTCATCAAAATAATTCACAAACGATCATCATCATGATTGACCGTGATCAAATCTTCGATCACGCTTCACAAAATTGAAACTTTAACCGCCGTCCCGCAAGCGCCATGCAGCCAGACCGCGATACCGTGATCCGCCAGCACCTTTATACGAAGGGTCAGGCGTCGATTCAGGAACTCGCGGAAGTCGCACATGCTTCGCTCGCCACCATCCGCCGCGACCTGCTGCGCCTGGAAGACAAGGGCATGGTCGAGCGCACGCATGGCGGGGCGCGCATCGCGGGCAAGGTCGGGCTGGAAGTCGCGTTCGAAGCGCGCGAGTTGCAGAACATCGCCGCCAAGAAAGCCATCGCCCAAGCCGCCTATTCCCGTCTGCAACCGGGTACGAGCGTGATGCTCGACGCCGGATCGACCGTGCTGCAACTCGCGCGGTTGCTGCGCGTCGCCCCGCTGCCGCTCACCGTCTTCACCAACAGCTTGGTCGTGGTGCAGACGCTGAACGGTGTCGAGGATTTGCGGCTGACGCTGCTGGGCGGCCAAGTGCGCCCGGAGAACCATTCGGTCGTCGGGCCGATCGCCGAAGCGACGATCGATCGCTTGTGGTTCGATCAATTGTTCCTCGGGGCGAGCGCGGTCCAGGACGACGGCACGCTGTCCACGCCCGATGCGGCCGAAGCCAGCATCAATCTGCGCATGCTTCAACGCGCCACGCGGCGCTGCATCCTGGCCGACGCGACCAAGTTCGGCCAGACCGCGACCTATGGCGTCGCGAAGCTGGAAGCCGCGACGGACGTGATCTCCGACGCCGCCCTCGACGCGCGCTGGCGCGCGCGTCTCGCCGATTGCGGGTTGGACGTGACGATCGCCGATGCGCCCGCCGACGAGGCCGCGCATGCTTAACCGCGACGAAGAATTGGTGCTGGGGATCGACGGCGGCGGCACCAAGTCGCTGCTCGCGGCCGCCACGCGCCAGGGTGCCGTCACGGCGCTGCTGCGCGGCCCCGGCGTCAACCCGTTCGACGGCACCGATTGGCGCGAAGCCTTGGGCGAGATTCTAACGCGTGCGTCGGGCTTGCGTCCCGTCGCCGTCGCCGCCGGACTTCCCGGTTATGGCGAGCACGTGGACTTGAACGCGAAGCAGGAAGCCGCGATCGCGCAGGCCTTCGCCCGCCCCGCGGCCGTGCATAACGACGTGCAGATGGCTTACGACGGCGCGCTCGGCGACCGACCGGGCACGCTGGTGCTGTCGGGCACCGGATCGATGGCCTGGGCGCAGAACGGCGCCGATATCGTGCGCGTCGGCGGCTGGGGCCACGGTTTCGGCGACGAAGGCAGCGCCTATTGGATCGGCTGGCGCGCCGTCGTGCTGCTGGGCCACGCGCTCGACGGGCGGCTCGAGGCTCCCGGATTCGTGCGCGCGATGCTGAAACTGATCGGTATCGCGGATCGTCGCGATCCCGACAAGGCGCTGACGGCGTGGTTCTACGCCCTGCCCCATCCGCGCCCGATGATCGCCGCACTCGCGCAAGGGATCGACGCGATCGCCGCGTCGGGCGACGCGACGGCATTACGCATCTTCGCCGAAGCCGCCGACGAATTGGCCGCCCTTGTGCGCACGGCGCGCCAACGCTGCCCGCAAGCGGGTGCGATTTGGAGCCATGCCGGCGGCAGCTTCGCGTCGCCCGCCTTGAAGGCCGCGATGATCGCGCGCTTGGGCAAACCCATGCCGCCGGCCTTGCCGCCGATCGGCGGTGCGTTATGGCGCGCCGCCAAGATGGCGGGCTGGCCGATCGACGCCGCCTGGATCGCGCGGCTCGCCGCGTCGCTCGCCGAATTCAAACCCGCTTCGATCAATCTTCACGCCGTCGACGAAAGATGAGAACGACCATGAACGCCACCGAACGCGTCATCCGCGAGCAATTCGATTTTTGGCGCCGCGCGCCCAAGGCGGCTTTCACCGCCGAAGCCGGGAAAGCCTACGCGGTCGTCGGTTGCGGCACGTCGGTTCATGTTTCGAAGACCGTCGCCGCGATCATGTGCCATCAGGGTTTCGACGCGCGCGCCGTGACCGGCAACGAATGGACGCGCCGCCCGCACGACGCCATGGCCGCGTCGATCAAGCCCGACGTGCTGGCGTTTTCGCGCAGCGGCGAGTCCAGCGAACTCGTGCGCGCTGCCATCGCCAGCCGTAAGGCCGGTTTGCACGTCACCGGCTTCACCTGCACGATCGACAGCTCGCTCGCGCGTGAGTCGAGCCGCTTCGTCCATGCCCAAACGCATGCCGAAGAGGATATCGTCATGACGAGTGCCGCGAGCCTGCTGCTACTGATGGGCATGCGCTTCGCCGGCCTCGATTTCGATATCGACGCGGCGGCGAAGACGGCCGAAGCGACGATGAAGGCGTTCGACGCCAAGCTCGGCAAGGCGCTCGACGGGCGTTCGCATTACGTGTTTCTGGGCGGCGGCCCGCTTTACGGCATCGCCTGCGAAGCGGGTTTGAAGCTCCAGGAAATGAGCCTGAGCCAGACCGAGGCGCATCATCCGCTGGAATATCGTCACGGGCCCGTCAGCCTGATCGACAAATCCTCGTTCGTCGTGATGCTCTATCATCCCGACACGCTGGCCGAGGAATCGCTGTTGACCGAGGAATTGCGCGCCAAGGGCGCCTTCGTCGTCGGCTTCGGCGGCCCGGGCGATCTGTCGTTCGATCTGCCCGCCGATGCGCTGACGCGCGGGCTTATCGTGCTGCCCGCCCTGCAAATCCTCGGCGAACGCCGCGCCCAAGCGCGCGGCATCGATTCCGCCGTGCCCCGCCATCTCACCAAGGTCGTGCGTACGGCCTGATCTACCGACTAACCAAACGAACACAACGCCCAAAAAAGAGGAGAACAGTATGAAGGCAATCCGACTGTCCGGCACGCTCGTCGCCGGCGCCATCGCGTTCGCGGCGTTCGCTGCGTCCGCGCAAACCAAGGAAGTCGTCATCTACACCGCCGCCCCGGGCGCAGTGGTCGACGCGCTGACCGACCGCTACGCCAAGGAGACCGGCGTCAAGGTGCAGGTCGTCAAGGCGGGTTCGGGCGATCTGATCCGCCGCGTGCGTGCGGAAAGCGCTTCGCCCAAAGCCGATGTGATCTGGAGCGTGGGCGGCGAACAGCTTGAATCCAACAAGGATCTGCTGGCGGAATTCACGACCGCCGAAGACGCGGCGATCCTGCCCGCCTACAAGATCAGCAAGGCGTGGTCGCCCTATAGCGGCATTCTCGCGGTGTTCTCGGTCAACACCAAAATGCTGAAGCCCGAGCAGTACCCGAAGTCGTGGAAGGACCTCGCCGATCCGCGCTGGAAGGGCAAGATCACGTCGGCCCGCGCCGACGCTTCCGGTTCGGCCTTCCAGCAATACGCGACGGTGCTGACGATCTACGGCAACGAAGGCCCGGCGATCTACAAAGCGATCCTCGACAACATCAACTTCGCCACCAGCTCGGGCGTCGTCAACCGCCTGGTGAACGACGGCGAAGCCGCCGTCGGCATCACGCTGGAAGACGACGCGATGCAGTACAAGAAGAACGGCGGCCCGATCGAGATCGTGATGCCCGGCGACGGCACGTCGACCGTGCCGGACGGTATGGCACTGATCAAGGGCGCGCCCTCGCCGGAAGAAGGCAAGAAGTTCATGAACTGGGTTCTGTCGAAGCCGGTTCAGGACTACGTCGTCAAGGAAACCAATCGCCGCTCGGCGCGTATCGACACGCCCTTCCCGGGCACGCCGATCACGGCGATCAAGACGATCGACTACGACATTCTGAAGATCGCCGCCCAGCGCGACGAGCTTCTGAAGCAGTGGCGCGCGATGGCGGTGGGTCGCTAAGCGCATCATGCGGATCGAAGCCTTCAGCGAAGCCAAGCGCGCCGACGCCCCCGACACCAACGAGGACGCGTTCCTAATCCTGCCGGGACGCGCCTATGCGGTGATGGACGGCGTCAGCGACCGGATCGGCAGCCGTTACGACGGCGTGCTGGCCGGGCGCTATGCTTCGCAATTGCTGCGGCGGACCCTCGAGGCCTGGTTGACAGGCCCCGCGGCGAAGCTCGACGATCCGTGGGCGGCGGTCGAGATCGCGACCGCCGCGATCCGCGGCACGTATGACCGGCTCGGCCTTACCGACGCCGTGCGCGGCGATTGGAACAGGCAGATGGCTTCGACCCTCACGCTCGTCACGTTCGCCGGCGACACCGCTTATGCGGTGCTCGTCGGCGATAGCGGCTTGCGCATCAACGGCAAGACCGTGTGGCGCGAGGACAAGGATATCGACACGATCTCCTCGATGCTGCGCCGCTTCGCGTGGCCGGTCATCGCGTCGCGGGTCGCCGATCCCGACGAACGCGAACGCCTGTCGCGCAAGGTTTCCTGGGGCGGCACGCGCCATGCCGATGTCGAAGGCGTGATGACTCCCGCTGAAATGGCCGAAGTCGAGGCCAAGGCGCTCGAATTCTGCCGCGCCGAACTTTCCCATGTGCCGCGCGCGGAAGCCGAGAAGATGGTCTTCGGCGGCATCGTGCACGGCCAAGGCGGTTTCCAAAACAACGACGACGCCGTTCTGGGTTACGCGTCGCTGAACGGTTTCCAAATCCGCCGCGACAAAATCCGCATCGAAACGCTTCCCGCCGCCGATATCGAAACGCTGGAGCTTTACAGCGACGGCTATTTCGAGCCCGGCGACACGTTCGGAATCGATTCATGGGAAGCGAAGTTCCGCGAAATCGAACGCCGCGACCCGCATAAGATCACCGAAATTCTCGCCCCGCGCGGGTCGCTCGCCGGTCTGTGGACCGACGACCGGACCTATCTCGGGATCCGTCGATGACCGGAGCGTCCGGCCCCATTTTTGCGTACATTCCGGCGCCGCTCCGGGCGCCCAACCGATAGAGTCCGAAACCACCATGACCGCACTCAGCCTCCGCGCGATCCACAAATCCTACGGACCCGGCATCAAGGTCCTGGACGGTATCGATCTCGAACTCGTCTCGGGCGAGTTCTTCACCCTGCTGGGGCCCAGCGGTTGCGGCAAGACGACCTTGCTGCGCATCGTCGCCGGTTTCCACCAGCAGGATAGCGGCGAAGTGATCGCCGACGGCGTGAAACTCGATCCGCTGCCCGCGCATAAGCGCGATATCGGCATGGTGTTCCAGGACTACGCGATCTTCCCGCACCTCACGGTCGCGCAGAACGTCGCCTTCGGTTTGAAGGCGCGTAATCTGCCTGCCGACGAAATCGCCAAGCGCGTCGAGGAAAGTCTCAATACTGTGCGCCTCGCCGACTATGGCGACCGCTTGCCGTCGGCGTTATCGGGCGGCCAGCAGCAGCGCGTGGGCCTCGCGCGCGCCATGACGATCCGCCCCAAGCTGCTGTTGATGGACGAGCCCTTGTCCAATCTCGACGCCAAGCTGCGCGTCGAGTTGCGCGAGGATATCCGCGAGATCCAGCAGCGTTTGGGCATCACCACGATCTACGTCACGCACGATCAGGAGGAAGCGCTGGCCGTTTCCGACCGGATTTGCGTGATGAATGCGGGGCGTGTGGAACAGCTCGGCACGCCCTACGACATCTATAACCACCCCAAGCGCCGCTTCGCCTCGGCCTTCATCGGCACGATGAATTTCCTGTCGGCCGAACTCACGCAAAGCGGCGCATTGCGCTTGGGCGGCAAGGAATGGGTGCTGCCCGGCAAGGCGGCCCCCGGCCCCGTCGAACTCGCCTTCCGTCCCGAAGCGGTGCGCTTGCGCGCCGCCGGGACCACGGACGGGATTGCGTTGGCCGGCAAGATCCTCAAGACGACCTATCTGGGCCGCGAAGCGATCCATATGGTCGAAACGCCCGAAGGCAATGTGCTGGCGCAGGTCGCGAGCCCCGCGCGCAGCGAGCTCGACAGAGCGACGCAGAACGCCGAGCTTCACCTTCCCGTCGCGGACATCGTGCTGTTCCGCCCCGACGGTTCGCGCGTCGAGTTCGCGCAATGACGCGCCGCGATATCTGGACGCCGGTCCTTATCGCCGCCTGGGCGATCGTTCTCGGCCTGCTCGTCTGGCCGCTCGGCAAGATCCTGCTGTCGAGCTTCGTGGTCGACGGCGAATATACGTTCGCAAACTACACGCTGATCTTCTCCGAGCCGCGCTTCCTCAACACGATCGGCAACACGTTCCTGGTCGGCTTCGGCGGCATGATCGGGGCGCTGATCCTGGGCGTGGGCCTCGCTTTCGTCGTGTCGCGCTTCGAAATCCGCGGCCGGACGGCGATCGAAGTGCTGGCGCTGATCGCGATGGTCTCGCCGCCCTTCATCGGCGCCTATTCCTGGATCGTGCTGTTCGGCGCCAACGGCCTCGTGCGCACGTCGCTCGCCAGCATCGGCATCGACATTCCGCCGATCTACGGCACGCCCGGCGTGATCATGGTCTTCGCGCTGAAATTCTTCCCGCAAGTGTTCCTGATCACGGCGGGCGCCTTCGCGGCCGTCAGCCGGTCGCTGGAGGAAGCGGCGGAAAGTCTGGGCGTCTCGCCCACGCGGCGCCTGTTCACGATTACCCTGCCGCTGATCATGCCGGCCATCACGGCGAGCGGCCTGCTCGCCTTCGTCATGTCGATCGCGGATTTCGGCACGCCGCAGATCATCGGCCGCGGCCTTCAGGTGCTGGCGACCCAGGCCTATATCCTTTATTCGGCCGATCTCGGTTCGAATCAAGGCCTCGCCTCGGCGATCAGCTTGATCCTGGTCGGCATCTCGATGGTGTTCGTGCTGTTGCAGCGCTGGATGATGCGCCGCGACATCTATCACAACAGCGGCATGAAACGCGCCGAACGCCGACCGATCGCGGGGCTCAAGAGCCTCTATCTGCATATCGCCGCCTATGGCCTGGTGCTGCTCGGCTCGATCCCCACGATCACGGTGATCTATTATTCCTTCCGCCGCACGCGCGGGCCGGTGTTCCAGGACGGGTTCGGGCTGCAAAGCTACGAGCGCGTACTGCAACGCCTGTCCGATCCCATCGTCAACACGCTGATCTATTCGGCGATCGCCGTCGTCGCGATCGTGGTGGTCGGCACGCTGCTCGGCTATCTGATCACGCGCCGCCGGTCGCTCGCGACCGGGGCACTCGACGGGATTCTGACCGTGCCTTACGTCGTGCCCGGCGTCGTCATGGGCATCGCCTACGCCGCCGCATTCAACGTGGCGCCGCTGGTGCTGACGGGCACGGGTGCCATCATCATCCTGGCGATCTTCATCCGCCGCCTGCCCTATACGGTCAGCTCGGTCGGTGCCGCGTTGCGCCAAATCAGCCCCAACCTCGAACAGGCGGCGATGAGCCTGGGCGTGCCGCCGGGCCGCGCCTTCCTGAAGGTGACCGCACCGCTGCTGATCCCGGGCATCGTCGCGGGCGCGATGATGAGCCTTGTGACCGCGATGAACGAGCTCTCATCCTCGCTCGTGCTCTATATCGGGCGGACGATCACCATGCCGGTGCGCATCTATATCGCCGTGATCGACGGCGAATACGGCATCGCGGCGGCGCTGTCGACGATTCTGCTGGCGATGACCATCGTCGCGATCCTGGCGATGTCCTACGCGGCCAAGCGCCAGTACAAAAGCTGACGCCATGCTCGTTCCGCCCGATGCCGCAAGCTGGTGGCTCGCCCCGCGCCGTCTGTTCGACGGCACGGCGTTCCATCACGGTTCGGCGTTGCGCATCGAGAACGGCAAGATCGCGGCGATCGGCCCCGTGACCGGTCCGGCCCCCGTGGTGACGAGCGACTTCATCGCGGCCCCCGGCTATATCGATCTGCAAGTGAATGGTGGCGGCGGCGCCTTGTTCAACAATGCGCCCACACGCGACACTCTGGCGACCATCGGCGCCGCCCATCGCGCGCGCGGCACCACGTCGTGGCTCGCGACCTTCATCACCGATGCGCCCGACCGGCTCGACCAAGCGATCGATGCGGTGATCGCCAATGAAGGTGCGAACGGCGTCGCGGGTATCCATATCGAAGGTCCGCATCTCGCCCCCGAACGGCGCGGGACGCATGCCGCGCAATACTTACGCCCCTTCGACGACCGCACGCTGGCGAGCGTCAAGCGCCTGCGCGCGGCGAATATCCCGACGATGCTGACCTTGGCGCCCGACCGCGTCGAATCCGGCACGATCCGCAAGCTGACCGATATGGGGGTCGTCGTCTCGGCCGGCCATACGGCGGCGAACGCGGCACAGATCCGCGCGGCGTTGGACGAAGGCTTGCGCTGCTTCACCCACCTGCACAACGCGATGACGCCGATGAATTCGCGGGAGCCCGGCGTGGTCGGCGCCGCCCTGGACAGCGACGCCTATTGCGGCCTGATTGCCGATCTGCATCACGTCTCGGCGACCACGTTGCGCGTCAGCCTGCGCGCACGCCCCCGTCCCGATCGGATGTTCCTCGTCTCCGACGCCATGTCGACGGTCGGCGGCCCGGATTTCTTCGAACTCTACGGCCAGCGCATCGAAGTGCGCGACGGAAGGCTGGTCAACGCGGAGGGTTCGCTCGCCGGCGCCCATATCGACATGGCGACTTCCGTGCGCAACGTCGTTGCGAAACTCGGCGAACCCATCGAACACGCACTCGCTATGGCAACATCGATTCCGGCCACGGCGATGCGCCTCGACGGCAAGATCGGCGCCTTCGCGCCCGGCGCCAAAGCGGATATCGTGCTGCTCGACGACGCGTTTAACGTCCGCGACGTGCTCGCCTAAGGCCGCTTACGGCTTCGGGCCGTGCGCGATCCAGTGTGCGGCGATATCGCGCCGCCGTGCGACCCAAACGCGATCCTTCAGCGCCACAAGATCGTCGAGGAACTTGTCGAGCGCCCAGAACCGCGCCGGGCGACCGATGATGCGCAAATGCAGGCCGACATTCAGGAGCCGCGTTTCGCCGTCGTCGCATTCGGCGAGCAACGTTTCCAGCGCGCGGCGCAGATATGACAGGAATTCGTCCGCCGTGCGGAAGCCCGTCGGGTGATAGAACTTCATGTCGTTCGTGTCGAACGCGTAGGGCACCACCAGAATGGGCTTGGGCCCGCTCGCCTTGTCCCAATAGGGCAGATCGTCGTCGAGCGCGTTCGAATCGTAGAGGAACCCTTCCTCGGCCAGCAAACGGCGCGTAAACGCGCTTTGGCTGGATCGGCACATGAAGCCGACCGGCGTTTCGCCGGTCACCGACGCGATCGTGTCGCGCGCGTGGCGGATCAGCTTGCGCTCGGCCTCCGCGTCGTCGAAATCGAAATGCGCCGCCCAGCGCCAACCATGCAACGCCGCCTCGTGGCCCGCGCCGATGCTCGCCTTGGCGAATTCGGGCAAGCGCTCGACCGCGCGGCCGCACATCATGAAGGTGGTCGCGATCTTGCGCTTCTCGAACGCGCGCAGAAAACGCGGCAGGGCGGCGCGCATGCCGTAGCCGAAGACTTCCTCCAGCGTCAGATCGCGCTTGCCGGGCGGCACGATGCTTTGCACCTCGCCGAAGACTTCGTTCTTCGGGTCGCCGTCGCCGACGGCGAACTCCGCCCCTTCCTCGAAATTGACGTTCAGCGACACCGCCAGCCGCGCGCCGTTCGGCCAGACGATTTTCGGCTTGGCGAAGCCGTAACCCCGCAGATCCCGCACCCGAGCGTTCATACTATTTTCGACCACGCCGAATTAGACCAAGGCCCCCAGCCGCGCGCAAGCCGCAAGATGGCCCTGCGCGACCGGGGCGAGTGCTGGAATTCCCGTCTTGCATTCCGGCGCCACGTGCTTGCAGCGCGGCGAGAAGGCGCAATCGACGGGCGCCGTCGCCAAATTCGGCGGCGCGCCCGGAATGGCCTCCAACCGTTTGCCGCGCATCGAACCATGCACGGTCGAGGACAGCAGCCCTTGCGTATAAGGATGCGAGGGCGAACGGATCACGTCGCGCACCGTGCCGCTTTCGATCACGCGACCGGCATACATCACCGCGATCTTGTCGGAGACTTCGACCGCCACCCCCATATCGTGGGTCACGAAAATGACGCCCATTCCCATCTCGCGCTGCAACTCGCGCAGCAACAGCAGAATCTGGATCTGCACCGTCGCGTCGAGCGCCGTGGTCGGCTCGTCGGCCAGCAGCAACTTGGGCTTGCACGCCAGCGCGAGCGCGATCATCGCGCGCTGGCGCATGCCGCCCGACATTTCATGGGGGTACGCTTCCAAACGCCGCTTGGCCGACGGGATGCGCACCCGGTCGAGCATTTCGAGCGCGCGCGCCATGCCCGCCGCCTTGTTTACCTTTTCATGGCGCATCACCGCTTCGGCGATCTGCTCGCCCACGGTGAACACCGGATCGAAAGCGAGCATCGGCTCCTGGAAGATCATCGACACGACGCTGCCGCGATAATCGCGCGTCGCCGCCTCGTCCATCGCCATCACGTCGTGGCCGGCGACTTCGATCTTGCCGGTGATGTGGCTGCGCTTGGGCGGCAACAGGCGCAGCAAGGCGCGCAACGTGACGGACTTGCCCGAGCCGGACTCGCCCAGCAAACCCATCACCTCACCCTGCGCGAGCGTAAGATCCACGCCGTTGACCGCATGGACCGTGCGATCGGCGCTGCGGAACAGCACGCGCAGATCGCGCATCGTGACGAGATCGCCGCTCATGCTTGTGGCGCCATCCGCGACCATGGTGTTTCCCTTTCGTAAGCGGCACCCAGCGCGAACAATGTCGCTTCGGCGAAAGGCCGTCCGGCCAGTTGGAAGCCGAGCGGCAATCCCGCTTTGTCGAAGCCGCAAGGGATCGATAGCGACGGCAGGCCCAGCACGTTGAACGGCCGGCAGAGCCGCGTGAGGGCCGCCAGCAACGGCCCCATCGCCGGGCCGCCGCCGACGTCTGTTTCCGCGATCGTCGGCACGGGCCGGTCGCTGACCGGGCAGAGCAGCGCGTCGCATTGGCCGAAAACGTCGGCGACGAAGCCGGGAATCGCGGCGGCGCGGTTGCGCAACGCGTCGAGATAGGCGACCGCCGGAATGGCGAGACCGGTCGACAGGCGCGCGCGCACCTGTTCGGAGTATTTCTCGGGCATATCGGCGAGCCAGGCGCGATGCGCGCTGGCCGCTTCCGCCCCCGTGATCATCGTGCCCGCGGCGTTGATCGCGTCGAGATCGGGCATTTTCACGGGCACGAGTTTCACGCCGAGCTTTTCGAACACCTTCGCGGCCGCTTCGATCGATGCCGCGACCTGGCCGTCGATATTCTGATCGAAATAGCCTTGCGGCAGGCCAAGACGCATCCCCGCGACGGGCTTGCCGCACGCGGCTTCGTAATCCTCGACCGGGACGGCCGACGCCGTCGTATCCTCGGGATCGGCGCCCGCGATGATGCCGAGAAAACGCGCGGCATCGGCGACGCTGCGGGTCAATGGCCCGACCGTATCCATCGACCAGGACAAGGGCATCGCCCCGGCCTTGCTGACGCGGCCCCAAGTCGGCTTGATCCCGACGAGACCGTTGCAGAAGGACGGCATGCGGATCGAGCCGCCGGTATCGGACCCCAGCGCGCCATAGACGATGCGCGCCGCGACCGAAGCGCCCGAGCCCGACGACGAGCCGCCGGTCATATGCGCCGTATTCCACGGATTGCGGCAATGGCCGTAATGGTAATTGTGACCGGTCGGACCGAAGGCGAATTCGGCCATGTTGAGCGTGCCGAGATCGATCGCCCCGGCGTCATCGAGCCGGACAACCGCCGTCGCCGTCGTTTCGGCTTTCCACTCGCGGCGGATGGCAGAGCCGCAGCTCGCGATCCGGCCTTTCCGGTAATACATGTCCTTATGCGCGAGCGGCACGCCGTGAAGTTTTCCCTTCACGGGCGACGCATCGGCGCGTTTGGCGGCATCAAGGGCGGCTTCCTCGCCCAGCGCGATAAAGGCATTGATCTTTGGCTGCCATGCTTTCGCGCGCGCGATCGCCGCTTGGGTCAACTCTAGCGCGGAAATCTTCTTGGCCGCGACGGCGTCCGCAGCCTCGACCAGCATCCAATTCGCCGGATCGCTCATCGCGTACGGCCCTTATCGAGCGCGGCGGCGTAATGCGCGGGTTCGACGTCGAAGTCGACGCGGAAGGACGCGATCTTGGCGAGCGGGGCCGCCAACGACTTGGCGGCCGCTTCCGCCTGTTCCGGCGGCAAGGCAACGCCCAGCGCCTTCGCGGCGGCGGCGATGGATTGCGGGTCGAGACTCATGAAGCACTCCCGGCTTTGGAATGGCCCGATGATGAATCGGCCATATGGCACGCCACGCGATGGCCGGGATCGGCCAAGGTGGGCGTGAGCGCGGGTATTTTGGCGCCACAAACGTCTTCCGCAAAGGGGCAGCGCGTATGGAAACGGCATCCCGAGGGCGGGTTGATGGGGTTGGGGGGATCGCCGGCGATCGGCGCTTCCTGGGTGCGATGGTCCGGGTCCATCGACGGCATCGCCGACAACAGCGCGCGCGTATAGGGATGACGCGGATTGTCGTAAAGCTCCTCGACCGGGCCGATCTCGGCGACGCGACCGAGATACATGACCATCACCCGATCGGCCATGTAGCGCACGACATTGAGGTCGTGGCTGATGAACACATAGGTCAGGCCGAACTCGGATTTCAGATCCTGCAGCAGGTTCAGCACCTGCGCCTCGACCGATTTGTCGAGCGCCGAGACGGACTCGTCGAGCAGCACGAGGCGCGGCGCCAGCGCCAACGCGCGCGCGATATTGACGCGCTGACGCTGGCCGCCGGAAAGCTCGTGCGGATAACGCCGGCCGAACAGATTGGGATCGAGCCCGACCTTGCCGAGCAGATCGCGCGCCCGGCCGCGCGCCTCGCCGTCCGGCACGCCATGCACCTTCGGGCCGAAGGCGATCGAATCCTCGATCGTCAAACGCGGATTGAGCGACGCGAAGGAATCTTGGAATACCATCTGCACTTGGCGGCGCAATTCGGTCAGCGTGATCCCGCCATCGACGGCGCCGAGCGCCTGCCCGTCGAACAGCACTTCGCCCGAGTCAGGTTCGATCAGCCGGATCAGCAGGCGCGCGGTGGTCGACTTGCCGCAACCGGATTCGCCGACGATGCCCAGCGTCTCGCCCTTCGCGACGTCGAAATCGACACCATCGACGGCTTGCACGAGGCCCGTCGTGCGGCCGAGCAAGCCGCCGCGGATCGGGAAATGCTTGACCAGATTCTTGACCGTTAGCAGCGGCTGCGCCGGGCCGCCGAGATCTTCGGAGACTTCGATGCTCATCGTCAGACTTTCACGTCCATCGCCGAGCGCAACGCGTCGGAGAACAGGTTGAAGCAGATCGACACCGCGAAGATCATCGCCCCCGGCAACGCGGCGACGTAAGGCTGGGAGTAGATCGCGGTGCGCAGCGTGTTGAGCATCAAGCCCCACTCCGCTTCCGGCGGCTTGACGCCCAAGCCCAGGAACGACAGACCCGCCGCCAGGATCATCGACACGGAAACCAGCGACGTGGCGTAGACGAAGACCGGGCCCATCACGTTGCCCAGCACATGGACACGGATGATCGTCAAAGCGCTGGCGCCAGAGGCGCGCGCCGCATCGACGAAATCAAGCGAGCGGGTTTGCGTCGTCACGCTTTCCGCCACGCGCGCGAGCGGCGGCACGAACACGACGGTCAGCGAAATGATCGAGTTGAGAATGCCCGCCCCGAGTGCGCCGGAAATCGCGATCGCCAGCAGCACCGACGGGAAGGCGTAGAACACGTCGATCGTACGCATGATCGCCATATTCGTCTTGCCGCCGACGAAGCCTGCGATCACGCCCAGCGCCGTGCCAATGACGAAGGCGTTGAGCACCGGCACGATGCCGATGAACAGCGACAGGCGCCCGCCATAAAGCAGACGAGTCAGCATGTCGCGCCCCAGCTCGTCGGTGCCGAGCGGATAGCCCGGCGTGCCGATCGGCCGCAAACGGCGCAGCATCGCGCCGCGATAAGGGTCCTGCGGCGCGATATAGGGCGCGAAGATCGCGGCCAGCACGATCAGCAACAGAATGGCGAGACAGACCATCGCCAGCTTGTTGCGCATCAGACGATGGAGAACGCCCGCCCAATAGCCGCGCGAGGCGGTGGCGGGGGCGGTTTGCTTTTGCGCCTTGTCGGCGGTCGCGGCGGCGGCGGTCATGCGCGTTTGATCCGGGGGTCGAGCCAGGTCTGCAGAATGTCGACCAGCAGGTTGAGCGTGACGAAGAACATGGCCAGCACCAGGATCGTGCCCTGGAGCAGCGGCAGATCGCGCTGGAAAATCGCGTTGCCGAGCAGGAAGCCCGTCCCCGGCCAAGCGAACACGGTTTCGATCAGGATCGAGCCGCCGAGCAGATAGCCGAGCTGCAAGCCCATTACCGCAAGCCCGGTGGGGGCCGCGTTCTTCACCACATGCATCAGCACGCCGCGATCGGTGAGGCCCTTGGCCTTCAACGCGTCGACGAATTCCTGGCTGAGAATGTCGGCGACGAGCGCACGCACCGACCGCGCGACGATGCCCAGCGGAATGACCGACATCGTCACGGCGGGCAAAATCAGAAACCGGATATGCGCCCAATCCCAGGCCCAATCGGCCGATCCGCCCGGCCCCGCCCCGGTCGCGGGCAGCCAGTTGAGCTGCACCGAGAATACGATAACCAGCACCATGCCCATCCAGTAATGCGGCAAGGACACGCCGACGATCGACAGGCCCGAGGCGACGCGGTCGATCCAGGTATCGCGCCAATAACCGGCGACGAAGCCGAACAATCCGCCCAGGATGAAGCCGATCAGTGCGGCCAGCACGGCGAGCATGAAGGTGTTACCCAGCGCCCGCCACACTTCGGCGGCGACGGGCCGGCCTGTGGCGATCGACACGCCCAGATCGCCCGACAATGCGCGCAGGATCCACAATGCGAATTGCAGCGGCAACGGCTTGTCGAAGCCGTAGGCGGCGCGCATCTGGTTCTGCAGATCGAGCGACGCGTCGGCCGGCAGCACCGAAACCAGCGGATCGCCGGGCGCGATATGGACCATCAGGAAGCAGACAAGACTGACCCCGAGGGCGATCGGCACGGCGTAGAGGAGACGCTTGAGAAGATATTGGAGCATCGAGTCCTGACGGGGCGGCCGGCGACGGCCGCCCCGCTCTTAGAGGTTCAGTCCATCGTCACGGGCGAGAAGTCGATGAACCAGCTTTGCGGCTGGATCACGTTCTTGACCTTCGGCGACGTGGCGCGCGGGCCCACGTCGTGCGCGGCCCACAGGAACACCGTCTCGTCGACGATACGCGCATGCAGCGCGGCCAAGGCCTTGTCGCGTTCCGCCGCCTCGAAGGTCGTACGCGCGACCGACACCAGACGGTCGAATTCGGGGTCGTTGACGAAACCCCAGTTATTCGAGGTCGGCGGCGCCATCTTGCTGTCGACGAAGCGCACGAACGCGAAGAAAGGGTCCATCGCGGCGAACGTCACGTTGATCGCGTTGGATCCGCGCGCCGTCGCATCCTTGGCGCCCATACGCCAATTCGTGAACAGCGTGTTCCATTCGATCACATCGAGTTCGACGTCGAAGAAACAGTCGCGCAGATTCTGCTGGATGAACTCGTTCATCGGCAGCGGCATCATCTGCCCGGACCCCGAAGCGGAGGTCTGGATCTTCACCTTCAGCGGCTTCTGCGCCGAATGCCCGGCGGCGGCCATCAGGCGTTTGGCCTCGTCCGGCGCGTAGCGGATTTTGAACGCCGGATTGCCCCACCACGGATGGCCCGGCGGCACCGAACCGACCGCCGGCACCATCAACCCGGCGAGAAGTTCCTTCATCTCGTCGCGATTGACGCAGAGATTGGCGGCCTGGCGCACCCGCTTGTCGAGCCAGGGCGAGCCTTCCACGAAGCTGAACTGCCACGGCCAGACATGTGGCTGCTGGTTCGCATGCACCGTGAAGCCGCGCTGCCGGATCTGGGCGACGGCGTCGGGGGCCGGCGCTTCGATCCAGTCGAGCTGGCCCGACAGCAGGGCAGCCGTGCGCGCATTGGCCTCCGGCATGGGGACGAGCACCATGCGATCGACTTTCGGCACGCGCGCGGCGTTCCAGTATTCGGCGTTCTTGGCGAGTTCCAGCCGCTCGCGCGGCACGAACCGCGTCATCTTCCACGGGCCCGTGCCCGATGCGTCGGCCGCGAAAGCCTGCCACGCCTGGGCCGAACGCTGTGCGGCGTCGGTCACGCTCGCCGGCACGGCCGCCAGCTTCGCCGCCCAGTGTGCGGGCGACGCCATGAACAGATTGGTCAGATTGATCGGCAGGAAACTGTCGGGCACCGCGGTCGTCAGCTCGACCGTCAGATCGTCGATCTTGCGCGCCGAACGCAGCGTGGGCATGCGGCTGGCGGTCACGCCGACTTGGCTCGCATCGAAATGCGGCGCCTCCTTCTCCAACACCTTCTGAACGTTCCAGACGACGGCGTCGGCGTTGAACGGCGAACCGTCGTGGAACTTCACGTTCGGCCGCAGCTTGAAGATCCATTTGGTCTTGTCGGCGGCGTCGACGGCCCATTCGGTGGCAAGGCCGGGGATCACGACCGAAGGCTTCTCCGCGCTCGACAGATCCCAGCCGGTCAGGCCGTCATACATCGTCAGGCCCGTGAAGCGGTTGCCTTCGAAGCCCTGATCCGGCTGGCCATGGGTGCGCGGAATATCGGCGGCGGTCATACCGATGCGCAAAACCGTTTGCGCCTGGGCCGCGTAGCCCGAAGCGAGCGCGAAGGCGGCGGCGAAAAGGCCGCCAAAAATTTTCCCTGTTTTCATTTTCCATGTCTCCCTGTCTCGTCGGCGTTACGTTGCGTCGGCGATATCGGCGGCCGCTCGATCGGGGGGATGCGAGACAGCCGTCCGGGAACCGGGGAGACGAACTGCAAGGCAAGTGCCATAAACCGGAAAGGCGAATTAAGCGGATGATTCCGCGGATCGGCACAAGACGCAGCGGTTGAGCGCCTTAAATTTAATCACACCACGCGCCGCCGCCCGCAAAAGTCGCGTCTCCAGCACGGGCACGGAAATTGAAGGACAGCCCCGTTCGCTCAACAAAGGGGGGGCTATGCTCCATTCGAAAATCTTCGCGGCCGCCGGTTTGGCGCTCGCTTTGTCGACCGGCGGCGTCTTCGCGCAAGGCACGTTGCGCATCGGCATGACCGCGTCGGATATTCCACTGACCACGGGCCAGCCCGACCAGGGCGGCGAAGGTCAGCGCTTCACCGGCTACACGCTCTACGATTCCCTGATCAATTGGGATCTGACCAGCGCCGATAAGCCGTCCGACCTGGTTCCCGGCCTTGCCACGTCTTGGGCGGTCGACGCGACCGACAAGAACAAATGGACCTTCAAAATCCGCGAAGGCGTCAAGTTCCACGACGGATCGACGTTCGACGCCGAAGCCGCGGTCTGGAATTTCGAAAAGCTGCTGAACCAGCAGGCCCCGCAATTCGATCCGCGCCAATCGGCGCAAGGCCGCACGCGTATCCCTGCGGTCGCATCCTATAAGGCGGTCGATAAATACACGCTCGAGATCACGACGAAGTCGCCGGACGCGACCCTGCCCTATCAGCTCGCCTGGATCATGCACTCGAGCCCGGCGCAGTGGGAAAAGGTCGGCAAGTCGTGGGAGAACTTCGCCAAGACGCCGTCCGGCACCGGCCCGTGGAAGCTAACCAATTTCGTGCCGCGCGAGCGCGCCGAGATGGTGCCCTTCGCCGAGTATTGGGACAAGACGCGCGTGCCCAAGCTCGAAAAGCTGATCCTGATCCCGCTGCCCGAGGCTTCGGCGCGCACGGCGGCTTTGCGCTCGGGTCAGGTCGATTGGATCGAAGCGCCGTCGCCCGACGCGATTCCGTCGCTGAAATCGGCCGGCTTCTCGATCGTCGTCAACGCCTATCCGCATAACTGGACCTGGCATTTGAGCCGCGTCGAAGGCAGCCCGTGGAACGATATCCGTATCCGCAAGGCCGCCAACCTCGCGGTCGATCGCGACGGCATCAAGGAATTGCTGAGCGGCCTGGCGATCCCGGCGCAAGGCTTTTTCCCGCCCGGCCATCAATGGTTCGGCGAGCCGAAGTTCAAGCTGAAGCACGACATCGCCGAAGCGCGCAAGCTGATGACCGAAGCCGGTTACTCGGCGTCGAAGCCCTTGACGACCAAGATCCTGATCGCGCCGTCGGGCTCGGGCCAGATGCAGCCCTTGCCGATGAACGAAGCGGTGCAGCAGGGGCTTGCCGAAGCGTGGATCAAGGTCGATTTCGAAGTCGTCGACTGGAACACGCTGATCAATAT
This sequence comes from Alphaproteobacteria bacterium, assembly GCA_017308135.1. Taxonomy (NCBI): domain Bacteria; kingdom Pseudomonadati; phylum Pseudomonadota; class Alphaproteobacteria; species Alphaproteobacteria bacterium. The sequence goes on along the minus strand of JAFKFM010000010.1, from coordinate 328,535 downwards.
CTGGCGGGCGGGCGCCAAGCACGAGACGTCGCGCGGTGCGACGGGGATGAACTACACCTATTTCATCCAGGATCCGTTCACCGGCTTCATCCGCCATCTGCAGGGTAACCTCGCCCCGCCGGCGGGTACCAATTGGGGCTTCTACAATGACCCCGATATGGACCAGCTGTTCGATCAAGTGCGCAATACCTTCGACAAGGACGGCCAAACCGCCGTCCTCAAGAAGATCCACGAAAAATACGTCGACGACGCTCTGTTCTTGATGGTCACGCACGACGTCAATCCGCGCGCGATGAGCGCCAAGGTGAAGGGCTTCGTGCAGGCCCAGAACTGGTTCCAGAACTTCTCGTCGATCAGCATGGCGCCGTGATGGGGACGCCCTAACAAGCGCCATCCTTCGAAACGGCAAGGCCCGCATCGCAAGATGCGGGCCTTTTCGTTCAGTCCATGCGCCGGATCACTTCTTGGTGATGTTCCAGTAGACCGGGATCGCGGCATTCAGAATGCCGTCGACGCTGGTGCGCACCCCGCGAACGAGGTGCAACTGCGCCGCCGGCCAGTACGGCACGGTATCCACCGCGCGCAGCTGGATCTGCTTGGCGATCTCGACCTTCTTGGCGTGATCGGGCTCGTTGGAGAACGCCGTGCGCAGCTTCTCGATCTCCTCGTCGCACGGCCAGCCGAACCACGCGCGGTCGCAGTTGGACCGCAAGCCCAGATGCCCGGCCGGGTCCATCATATCGGCCCCCGTCGGGCCCGACATGAACAGCGACCAGCCGCCTTTGCCCACCGGCTCCTTCGACGCGCGCCGGCCCACCAGCGTGCCCCAATCCATCGCCTGCGGCTCGACCTTCAATCCGATCTCGCGCATCAGCTGTGCGGCGACCAGGCTGAACGTGTTGGTCGGCCCGGATTCCGTGGCGTGCAGAATGACCACCGGCGTGCCGTCATAGCCGCTTTCGGCGATCAACTGCTTGGCCTTGCGGATATCCGGCTTCACCCAGCCCGCATCCGTGAAGTAAGGCGAGCTGCACATGAAGAACGACGGACAATCTTTATAAAGCGCCGGATCGTTGACGAAGGCGCGCGCGAACGCTTCCTGGTCGATCATGTAGCGGATCGCCTGGCGGATCTTCGGGTTGTCGAACGGCGGCTGGATCGTGTTCATGCGGAACACCATCTGCATGCCGAGCGAGTCCTGCGCGCGGGTGCGGATATTCGCGTCGTTCTTCAACGCCGGCAGAAAATCCGGCGGCACTTCCTCGAGGATATCGATTTCGCCCGCGCGCAGCGCGTTGATCGCCGCCTGCGCGTCGGGGATGTAACGCCATTCGACGCGATCGACCTTGGCGAGCTTGGCGCCCGCAAGGCCGCTGGCGGCGTCCGCGCGCGGCACGTAGTTCGGGTTCTTGACGTAAACGACCTTGGAACCCGGCACCCATTCGTCGCGCTTCATGATGAACGGGCCCGACCCCATCGGATCGGTGATCGCCGTATTTGCGGGTGTGGCCGCGATCGACGCGGGCATGATGAAGGGCACGTTGGAGCTGGGCTTGCCCAGCGCGTCGAGCACGAGGCCCCAGGGCTGCTTCAAGCGCAGCACGACCGTCTTGCCATCCGACGCTTCAAGCTGCGCCGTCACGGCCTTAAGCTGCTGGCCGAGACCGTCGCGCTCCATCCAGCGGTTCAGCGACGCGACGACATCGGCCGACGTTACGGCTTTGCCGTCGTGGAACGCCAGCTTGTCGCGCAGCACGAAGCGATAGGTCAGCTTGTCGTCGCTGACGGTGAACGTCTCGACCATCTGCGGCTTGACATTCAGATTCTCGTCCAGCGCGAACAGCGTGTCGTAGACCATGTAGCCGTGATTGCGGACCATATAGTCCGACGTGATCACGGGATCGATCTGCTTCAAATCGCCGAACGGCCGCACGCGCAGCACGGTCTCTGCCTGCGCGGCGTTCGCCGCCGCGAAGAGTGCGGCCGAACAGACGGCGAGCGTCAGTTTCCTTGTCCAACTCATCGGTTTCATCCTCCCTGATTGATCGTTGTCGTGTTGTGGCAGGCGACTTCGTGTCCCGGCGCGATCTGACGCATCGGCGGCGATTGCGCGGCGCAGATATCGCTGGCGAGCGGGCAGCGGGCGCGGAAGCGGCAGCCCGAGGGCAGTGCCGCCGCGCTCGGCACCTCGCCCGTCAACGCCGCGCGCTTCTTGCGGAACCGGGGATGCGTCGCGGGGATCGAGGCGATCAGCGCGCGCGTATAAGGATGGGCGGGGGCTTCGAACAATTCGCGCGCCGGCGCGCGTTCGACGATGGCGCCCAGATACATCACCGCGATTTCGTCGGCGATGTAACGCACGACGGCGAGATCGTGGGAGATGAACAGATACGCGACACCGGTTTCACGCTGCACGTCGCGCAGCAGATTGAGGATCTGCGCGCGGATCGAGACGTCGAGGGCGGCGACTGCTTCGTCGGCGACGATCACGGCTGGCGACGACGCCAAAGCGCGCGCGATCCCCAGGCGCTGACGCTGCCCGCCCGAAAGATTGCGCGGCAGCCGGCCCATCATGCCGCGCGGCAGACCGACCTGATCGAAAAGCTGTTCGACGCGCCGCGCGCGGCCCGCAGAATCGAGCAATTCGAAATTGACCAACGGCTCCGCGACGATCTCGGCGGCCGTCATTCGCGCGTTGAGGCACGCGGCGGGGTCTTGAAAGACCATCTGCACGCGCTGGCGGCGCGTGCGCAGCTCCTCGCCGCGCAATTGGGTGAAATCCTCGCCTTCCAGGCGCACGCTACCGGCACTGGGCGCCGTCAGGCGCAGAATCATCCGGCCGATCGTCGTCTTGCCGCAGCCGCTTTCGCCCACGACGCACAGCGTGCGCCCTTTGCCGATCGTGAAGCTGACATCGTCGACCGCGCGGATCGTCCGCTTGACGCCCAAGCCAAAAAAGCCGCCGCCCAGCGTGAAGGTTTTGGTGAGGCCCACCGCTTCCAGCACGATGCTCATCTCCCCGCACCCCCGAAAGGCGGCGTGCGCCAGCATGCGGCGAAATGCTCCGGCGCGCGGCGGCGGAAATCGGGCAAACGCGTCGCGCAATCGGGCAGCGCATAGGCGCAGCGCTCGGCGAAGGCGCAGCCCTCGACCCAGCGGCCCGGTGCGGGCATGCCGCCCGGAATCTCGATCAAGCGGTCGCCTTCGGCGAAGGTTTGCAAATGGCGGATCGATTGGATCAGCGCGGCCGTATAGGGATGCTCGGGCGCGTCGAACAACGTTGCGACCGGCGCTTGCTCGACCGCGCGGCCCGCGTAAAGCACGAGCACGCGGTCGGCGATTTCCGCCACCACGCCCAGATCATGTGTGATCAGCAGCACGGCCGTTCCCAGTTCGCGGCGCAGATCGTCGATCAGCGACAGGACTTGGGCCTGGATCGTCACGTCCAGCGCCGTCGTCGGCTCGTCGGCGATCAGCAAGGCGGGGCGCAGCGCCACCGCCATCGCGATCATCACGCGCTGGCGCATGCCGCCGGAAAGCTGGTGCGGATATTCGCGCGCGCGCCGCTTCGCGTCGGGTACTTGGACGAGATCGAGCAGATCGACCGCCTGGCGTTCCGCGTCGCGCGCCGACGTGCCGCGATGCTCGCGGATCGTTTCGGCGATCTGATCGCCGATGCGCTGCACGGGATTGAGCGCGCTCATCGGCTCCTGGAACACCATGGCGATGCGATGGCCGCGCAAGGCACGCATCCGGTCGGGCGGCAGCGCCAGCAAATCCTGGCCTTCGAACATCGCGCGCCCGGCGGTCGGGCGCAGCTTCTTGGGATCGAGCAAGCCCATCAACGCCAGTGCGGTAACGCTTTTGCCGCTGCCGCTTTCGCCCACCAGGCAGAGCGCTTCGCCCGCCTCGATCCGGAAGCTCAGATCGTGCACCAGCGGCCGCGCGGCATCGCCCGTACGCAGCGAGATTTCCAGGCCCTGAACGTCGAGCAACGGGGCCATCATCGCGCGCTCTCCGGATCGAGCATGTCGCGCAGCTCGTCGCCGATCACGTTGATGGCGAGAACCAGGATCGTCAGCGCGATCGCCGGGAACACCAATATCCACGGCGCGATCTCGAGATATTGGCGGCCCTCGGCCATCATGTTGCCCCAGCTTGCGACGTCGGGCGGCGTGCCGGCCCCCAGGAACGACAGGATCGCTTCCAGGATCATCGCGGCGGCGAACACATAGGTCGCTTGCACCAGCACCGGGCCGGCGACCGAGGGCAGGATGTGGCGCAGCAGAATGGTCGACAAACGCCCGCCGCAGATCGTCGCCGCTTCGACGAACGCCAATTCGCGCAGGACCAGCACGCCCGCGCGCACGGTGCGCGCCATGCGGGGGATTTCCGGCATGCTGATCGCGACCACGATGACGACCGGCCCCGCCCCGATCAGCGCCACCAGCGCGATCGCCAGCAAAATGGCCGGTACGGCCATCACCGCGTCCATCACGCGCATCAGCACCATGTCGAGGGCGCGGATATATCCCGCGAGCAAGCCGATCGACACGCCCGCGAGCGTCGTCAACGCCGCGACGGCCAGGCCCACGCCGAGCGATATCTGCGTGCCCCAAAGCGTGCGCGCGAGGACCGAGCGGCCGACATGGTCGGTGCCGAACGGCTCGAGCATCGATGGCGCGCGCAAGCGGCGCAGCGGATTCAACACCGCCGGATCGACCGGCAGGAACGGCACGACCAGCGCCAGCAGCGCGAACGCCACGACGACGCCCACGCAGATCAGGAAAAGCGGCCGCCGGCGCAACGCTGCTAGCGCCGAGACGGGCATGTCCGCGTTCGCGAGGGGCATCGAAGCTTCGGGCGCGGCCATCGGTCAGTACCGGATCCGCGGGTCGATCGCGGCGTAGATCAGATCGACGCCGAGATTGACCACGACATAGACGGTCGAGAACAGCAGGATCAGCGCCTGCACGACCGGATAGTCGCGGCGCAGGATGGAGTCCGCCGTCAACCGACCGAGACCGGGAATGCTGAAGATCGTTTCTGTCACCACCACGCCGCCGAGCAAGGCGGCGAACCCGATGCCGACCACGGTGACGACCGGCACGGCGGCATTACGCAACACGTGGCGCACCAGAACACGCCGTTCCGCGAGGCCCTTGGCATGGGCGGTGCGCACGTAATCCTCGCGCAGCACTTCCAAGACCGCCGCGCGGGTGACGCGTGCGATCAACGCGATATAGAGGAGCGACAGCGCCAGCGCGGGCAGCGTCAGGCTATGCAGGCACGCCCACAGCCCTTGCGACAGCGGCACATAGCCTTGCACCGGAAACCAGCGCAGTCCCAGCGCGAACGGATAGACGAGCAGATAAGCGACGATGAACACGGGCAGCGAGAAGCCGAGGACCGCCGTGGTCATCGACACGCGCGCGACCCATCCGCCGGGCTTATAGGCGGCGACGAGACCGAGCGGCACGGCGATCACGACGGCGATGCATACGGTCATCGTCGCCAGCATCAAAGTCGGCTCGATGCGCTGGCCGACAAGCTGGGCGACCGGAATGCCGGAGAACAGCGACTTGCCGAAATCGCCGCTCGCCAGGCGCAGCGCCCAAGCGACGAAACGTTCGGCGAGCGGCCGATCGAGCTGAAGGGCCGCGCGGATTTGCTGGACTTGCTCGGGCGACGCGAAATCGCCGGCGATCACCTGTGCGGGATCGCCCGGGATCATCGTCAAAAGAAAGAAGACGAAGACCGCGACGATGCCGAGCACGGGTATGGCCGAGAGCAACCGGACCGCGACATAGCCCAGCAAGCGATCCTCCTTCACTTAGTTAATCGTTTTTTTGACTTTATCCGCAGTCGATCGAAACCGGCAAGATGAATCTCACAAGCCGACACAATCATCTGAAAAAACAAAGTTAATTTAAGGCTTCGGAACTTGCCGAAGATCGTTCGACATTCTACAATTTAGAAAATCGTTTTTCTGGAGGAGACTCCGATCGCCGAGTTACCGACAATTCGCGAAGTCGCCCGCCTCGCCGACGTATCCGTCGCGACGGTGTCGAAAGCGCTGAACGGCACGGGTTTCGTCAGCGAGGAACTCCTCGCCCGCGTCGTCGCCGCCGCGAATCAACTCGGCTACGCGCCGCATGCCAGCGCGCGCAGTTTGCGCAGCGGTGCGAGCCGCATTCTCGGCTTGCTCGTCGCCGACATCACCAACCCGTTCTTCCTCACGCTCGTCGATGCGCTGGAGAAGCGCGCGAGCGAGGCCGGCTATTCGGTCATCCTGTGCAACAGCGCCGAAGACCCCGAGCGCGAGCGGCGCAATCTGCAACTGCTGCTGTCGCAGCGCGCCGACGGCATGATCCTGGTGCCGACGCGCGACAGTTGGGCCGGGCGGATCGCCGCCCTCACCCGCTTGCCCTTCCCCGCGATCTTGCTGGATCGGCGGCTCGACGGGCTCGATTTCGACTCCGTCACGATCGACAACCGGATGGCGGGCGCGCTGGCGGCCGAGCATCTCCACGCGCTCGGCCACCGCAAAGTCGCGGTCATCATGGGCTCACCGGAAATGGCGATCGCGCGCCACCGCGTCGACGGGTTCCGCGAAGCCTTCGCGCGCCAGGGCGTGTTGCTCGAGGAAAGCTTCGTCGAGAAAATGGCGTTCGACGAAGCCGCCGCCTTCCGCGCGGCTCAGCGCCTGATCGCCCGGCCCGACCGGCCGACCGCGATCATCGCGACCAACAACCATTTGGCGCTGGGCATGTTGCGCGCCGTCGCCGATGCGGGGCTGTCGGTGCCGCGCGACCTTTCGGTCATGGCGATCGACGATCTGCCGTGGTTCGACGTTATCCGGCCGCGCGTCAGCGTCGTCGTGCAGCCATCCGAGGCCATGGCCAATCGCTGCATGGAAACGCTGCTCGAACGCGTCCGCTCCGCGAATGGCCGCGTGTTGCCCGCCGAACAGATCGTTCTGGAGCCCGCGTTGCTCGTCCGCGATTCGACCGCGCGGCCGATCAGCCCTTGATGCGCAAATAGGTCTCCGCCAACGCTTTGGCGAATTCGGGATCGTTGATCGCGAACGGCAAACGCATCAACTGGCGGTCGCCCGCACTTTTGAAGCGCCGCGCCAACGCGTCGAACAACGCGGCATCGGCGGCGGGATCGTGGAATGGCTTGCCCGGCGCATCGATCAGCGACACCCCGCCTTCCGGAATGAGGAACCGCACCGGACCTTCGCAACGGTTCAGGCGTTCCGCGATCCATTCGCCCATTTGCGCGTTTTCCTCCGCCGTCGTGCGCATCAGCGTGACTTGCGGATTATGGACGTAAAGATTGCGGCCTTTGTACTTCGCCGGCACGGTCTCGAGCGGCCCGAAATTGACCATGTCGAGCGCGCCGCACGATCCGACATAGGGAATGCGCGTACGCGCGAAGGCGCCGAGCCGGTCGTCGGTGCAAGGAAACACGCCGCCGAATAGATGGTCGCAAACCTCGGTCGTCGTCGCGTCGATCACGCCTTCGAGCAAACCAGAATCGGCCAGCTTTTCCATCGACTGACCGCCGGTCCCCGTCGCATGGAAGACGAGGCAATCGTAATCGGGCGACAGCAGCCGCTGCAATTCCTGCACGCAGGGCGTGGTGACGCCGAACATCGTCATCCCCAGCGTGGGTTTGGTCTGCGCCGACGCTTCGATCGCGTTCGACGCCATGCCCGCCATCGCATGCGCGGCGTTGGCGAGCACGCGTTCGGAAATACGGTTGAGTCCCTGCACATCGACAACCGAATACATCATCATGATATCGGCGGGGCCGACATAGCGCCCGACATCGCCCGACGCGACGGTCGAGACCATGATTTTGGGCACGCCGACCGGCAAAGCGCGCATCCCCGGTGTGGCCAGCGCCGTCCCGCCCGATCCACCGGCGGACAGCATGCCGCCGATATCGTCGCGCGTCGCCACGAAACGCTCGAACGCGACGGTCATCGCCGAGACCGATGCGCCGCGATCGCCGGTGAACACGGCCGAAATCCCGTGGGGATGATGCGCCGCGATTTCCTCCGGCTTGATGTCGGCGGAAGATTCCTTGCCCGAGGTCGACAGATCGACCGACAGCGCCGCCACACCCGCACGGTCGAGCAGCGCTTTCATATAGAGAAGCTCGCGCGACTTGGTGTCGTAGGTGCCGACGACATAGACGCGGTTCTGCGCAGGCATCGTCTCGTCCTTTCCTTATGCGTCGACGCGGGTGCCGAGCAGGCGTTCCTGCAATTCGCGGTCGGCGGCCAGATCGGCGGCCGGCATTTCGCGCGCGATACCGCCGTTGACGACGATCGCGACGGTCTCGGCCGTCGCGGTCGCCACGCCCAAATTCTGCTCGACCAGCAACACCGCGAGCGAACCGTCGGCGGCGAGGCTTTTCAGCAGCGCCTCGACCTGCTCGACGATGACCGGAGCAAGGCCTTCGGTCGGCTCGTCCATCACCAGAAGACGCGGGTTGAGCAGCAAGGCGCGGCCGATCGCCAGCATCTGCTGTTCGCCGCCGGAAAGCTGCGTGCCGCCATTGCGCCGCCGCTCGGCGAGGCGCGGAAACGTCGCGTAGACGCGCTCGATCGTCCAGCCGCCCGCGGGCGGACGCTTCTGCGCGACCAAGCGCAAATGTTCGTCGACCGTCAGCGACGGCCAAGTACGCCGCCCTTGCGGCACGTAGCCGATGCCGAGATTGGCGATCTTGTTGGGCGGCAGGCCGATCAATTCTTGCCCCATGAATTTGATCGAGCCGGATGTCGCCGCCTTCAGGCCGATGATCGTCTGGCATAAGGTCGTTTTGCCCATGCCGTTGCGGCCGATCACGCCCAGCACGCCGCGCGACAAGCGCAGCGACACGCCTTGCAGCACATGGGCCCGCCCGTAATGGACCTGAAGATCGACGATCTCCAGCAGCGGCGATGTCATTTGCCGCCGCCGAAATACTTGGCGTCGATCGTGTCGAACGCCTTGAGGAACACGTTGTTGTGGACCGTCGGGATCAACTCGACATCGTCGTTGGCGCTGGCGTCCCAATCGGCGGTCCACACGGCGAAGGTGTGATTGCGGTCGGTGATCGGATAGAGCCGCGCGCCCGCGACGTATTCGAGCCACGGCATCGGGCTTTTGTTGATGCGGTAGGAAAAGCTGCGCGTGCGGTCGCAGACATGCAGCAATTCCTCGTGCAGCAAGCCCTCGCCGAACAGGAATTCGCGCACGCCCGAAACCTGATCCGACCGCTTGCCGTCGAGCATATGCATCTTCGTGATGTCGGAATGCCATTCGCCCATGCCCGCGAAATCGCGCAAGATGGGCCACACGTCTTTCGTGGCCCCCCGGATGACGGTCGAAGCGAAAACCTTCGCCGGGCGCCGGCCTTTCCAGCGTTTGGCACCCACCGGCGTTTCGGCCTTCGCGACCGCGGTCGCGAGCGAGGCGAGGCCGCCCGCGAACACGTCGCGCGACACGATCGCTTCGTATTTGCCGCGCTCGTTGGCCGGTTCCTCGAACGTCGCTTCCCATTCGACGAAGCTGCGGTCGCCCGCCGTGACCGGGATCACCCGCAGCGTGGCGAGATAATCGCTCACCGGAAATGCCGGCGTTTCGAAATTGTAGCTGAAGCTGCGATCGGCGTCGTTGAGGCTCAGCAGACGCTCGCGCACATGCGTGCCGTCGTTCAGATGGAAGCTGCGCACGCAGCCGACGACGTCGGACGCGAGCCCGTCCTCGATTTTGCTTTTCGCGATCGCCGGATTCCAATTCGGCAGGCCGTTGAAATCGCGGACGACGCCCCAGACCTTCTCGACGGGCGCATCGATGATCGTGCTGGCATAGGCGCGGGCCATGGTCAGAACTCCACGTTCTTGAAGCGCTTCGTCTGCTCGACGAGCGCGGTTTCGGTCGGCAAACGCTCCATCGACGAAGCGCCGTAGAAGCCGTGACAATTGCGCGTATTGCGCAGCACGAATTGCGCGTCGTCGGGATTCGCGATCGGCCCGCCGTGACACAGCACGATCACGTCCTTGCGCACGCGCTTGGCGGCTTCCGCGCATTCGTCGATCAGCTTGGGGCAATCCTTCAAGGACAGCGAGGTTTCCGCACCGATGGCGCCGCCCGTCGTCAATCCCATATGCGCGACGATAATGTCGGCCCCCGCCTTCGCCATCTCGACCGCTTCGTCGGGGTTGAACACGTAAGGCGTGGTCAGCAGATCCTTCTGGCGCGCGAGGCGGATCATGTCGACCTCGTGGCCGTAGCCCATGCCCGTCTCCTCGAGATTGGCGCGGAACGTGCCGTCGATCAGGCCGACGGTCGGGAAATTCTGCACGCCCGAGAAGCCCAGCGCCGCGAGTTCGTCGAGCAGATGATCCATGATGGCGAAGGGATCGGTGCCGTTGACGCCCGCGAGCACCGGCGTGCGCTTGACGACCGGCAGCACTTCGCGCGCCATATCCTTCACGATGTCGTTGGCGTTGCCGTAGGCGAGAACACCGGCAAGAGAGCCCCTGCCCGCCATGCGATAGCGGCCGGAATTGTAGATCACGATCAGGTCGATGCCGCCCGCTTCCTCGCATTTGGCGGACAAGCCCGTCCCCGCACCGCCGCCGACGATGGGAATGCGCTTCTTCACCATGTTCTGGAACTTCGCGAGGAGTTTCTTGCGTTCGAAGCGGGGCATCGTCGCTGTCCTTCAGTGCTTGCGGCCGCTATGGCCGAGATAAATTTCGTGCACGACCGGATCGTTCTGGATCCGGCCGGGCGTGTCGGAGACCACGACTTCGCCGTCCTTCATCACCGTCACCAGATCGGCGAAGGGCAAGGCGACGTCCATGTCGTGTTCGATCAGCACGATCGTCAGATCGCGCGGCAGATCGCGCAGCAGGCGTAGAAGCTCGGGCCGCTCGACCGGCGAAAGGCCGGCGGCGGGCTCGTCGAGCATCAGCAGTTTCGGCTCGGCTGCGAGCGCCATCCCGACTTCGAGTTGGCGGCGTTGGCCGTGACTCAAATCGCCGACATTCACGTCCAGCAGATGCGTCAGGCGCACGCGTTCGGCGACGTCGCGCGCTTGGGCGAGATGCGCATCGGACCGGCCGGGCGCCAGGAAGCTGAAACGGTTGGGTTTCACCCCGCGCACCGCGACGAAAATATTGTCGCGCACGCTGAGCCCGTCGAACAGCAGCGATTGCTGGTAGGTACGCCCGATACCGCGCCGCGCGCGCGTATGCGCGGGCAAATGCGAAATATCCTCGCCGAACAGCTTGATCGTGCCGGCGGTCGGCGGAAAATCGCCGCAGATCGTGTTGAACAAGGTCGTCTTGCCCGCCCCGTTGGGGCCGAGCACGGCGCGCCGTTCGCCCACCGCCACGTCGAACGTGACGTCGCGCACGGCCTGCAACGCGCCGAAACGGCGGCCGACATTCTTCAATTCGATCGCGGGTGTTGGTGTCATCTCGTGTTTCCAGCCGCGGATCGGGAGGGGGACCGGCTTCCCGGCCCCCGCCCCTTCACCGTTGCCTCGTCCGCGTCAGGATGCGGCGATGCAGCCCGTGTTGTTGCGCGAGGGCGCGCCCAGCGCCAGGAACGCCGGCTCCGGCGTGCCCAGCGTTTGGTTGATCTGACGCGCGCGTTCGAACGCGACCGTCATCGGCGCGCCGCCCCGTTCCTCGATCTTCGTCAGGAAGATGTCGGAAACCGCCTGGCGGTTATGGTCGAGCGACACATCCGCCCCGGTCGGCGCCTTGAACTTTTGCGCCGCCAGCGCGCGCTGGAACGCGGCCTGGTTGTTGGAGAGGTCGCCGTTGACCTCCTTCAACGCCCGGATCACGCCCATCAGGTTGGTCGAATAGTTGACCGCGTGGATCGACGGCGACGGGAACGCGTTCGGCATGCGCTTGTAGCGCGCGACGAAATCGGTCCACATCGGATCGTCGATGACGTCGGCCATCGGGCCGGAAGCCACCATGCCCACCATCAGGCGGCGATGGGGACCGCGCGCCGACAGCATGGTCTGGTCGGCCATGATCGAGCCGCCGATGATCGGCAGATTGCCGCCAGCCTGGGCGTATTGGGTCATGAACGCCAGACCGTCGGTGCCGCCATGGACGACGACCAGCGCGCCCGAGCTGCGCGGGATCTGCGCGATCTGCGAGGCGAAATCGGTGGTGCCCAAGGGCGACCACAGATAATTCACCTTGCCGCCCGCACGGCAGTATTCAAGGCTGAAGCCGAAGACCTGCGCGTAGGGGAACGCGTAGTCACCCGCGACGACCGTGACTTCCGACACGTTGAGCGTACGGCGCACATAGTTGCCGAGACCCGCCATCCATTGCGTGCCGTCGGTGTTGAAGCGGAAGAAGTTCCGCGATGGATTGCGCAGCGTGGTGTCCGAAGCGCCCGACGAGCCGTTGACGATCGTCTTGCCGGTCAGCGTCGCCGAGTAATCCTTCAGCGCGATGCCTTCCGCACCCGACAGCGGGCCGACGATGATGTCGACGTTGTCCTGCTCGATGAGTTTGCGCGCGCGGGCCAGCGCCACGTCGGCCTGCGCGTTCGAGGATTCGCGCGTCCATTCGATGCGGCGCCCGCCGATGGTGAAGTTGTCGGCTTGGAGCAGCATTTCCATCGCGCGATAGGCGTCTTGCCCGCCGGTCGCGAACGGACCTTCGAGCGTCGTGACCGAGCCGAGACGGATCGGGGTGTTCTGGGCGATCGCCGGGGCCTTGATGGCGCCGGTCGCCGCCGCGGTGAGGGCGAGTGCACCCGCCCCTTTGAGAGCCGAACGCCGGGAGAGACGAAGCGACATTGGTTTCCTCCATGGTTTGCGGTTCCGGTTGATCGTGCGCGGCCGGTCCGGAACCTCGTTCCCGCCCGCTTGTACCTTCGCGTCAATCGCGCCGCATGAACGCCCCCACGCGTTTGGCGAGGCCGATCACGCCGTCGGGCGAGAGCAGCACGATGACGAGGAAGACGATTCCGATCAGCGTGTTGAAGCGGTTGCGGTCGTAGATCGACGCCGCGAACGTGTCGAAAAAGGCGAAGATCAGCGAGCCGATGAAGGCGCCGATCGGATGGCCGAGGCCGCCGATCACGCTCATGATCAGCACGTTGACCGTGGCGCCCAAGCCGATGGAGCCTGGCGAAATCCCGATATTGTAGATCGTCGCCAGCACGCCGCCGCAGCCGGCGATGAACCCCGCCACGCCGAACGCGGCGATGCGATGGAGTGCGACGTTGTAGCCCAGCGCCGCCACGCGGCGCGGATTGTCGCGGATCCCTTGCAGCACCAAGCCGAAGGGCGAGCGCACGAGATAGAGCACGGCCGCATAGAGCAGCACGGCGACGGCCAGCGACACGTAATAGAGGACATGCGGTTCGCGGAACGGCAGGCCGAAGACCGTCGGCCCCAACACGTTGCGAATCCCTTCGTAGCCGTTGAACCAGGCGAGATTGGTTTCGACGAAGCGGAAGAAGCCCATCGCCAAAGCCAACGTAATCATCAGCAGATAGATGTCGCGCGTGCGGACGGAGACGAGGCCGACGAACAGCGCCGCCAGCGTCGCCGCCGCGATCCCCAGCGGGATCGCCGCCGCGTAGGACAAACCGCCGACGATGCTGGGCGCCGCCCCGTTGATCGTGATCGCGACGACGTAACCGGCCACACCCGCGAGGCTCATCTGCGCCAGCGAGACGAGACCGCCATAGGTCGCCAGGAAGATCAGCGACATCGCGATAATGCCATAGATGATCGCGCGGCCGAAAATGTTGGCGAGCCAGAAGCGCGCCTGATTCTGCGGCATCAACTCCGGCAATATTGCCGGCAGCAGCAACAGCAACGCCAGCGTCGCGGCCGACGCCATCCCCACGGGCGTGCGCAGCCAAGCGCTCATCGCAGCCGCCCCATGATGCCTTGCGGGCGCAGCGCCAGCACGACGACCATGATGACGAAGGTGAGGATCACTGAATAGGTCGGGAACAGCGCCTGTCCGATCTGTTCGGCAAGGCCCACCAGGATCGCGCCGATCGCGGTCCCCGTGATCGAGCCCATGCCGCCGACGATGACGACGACCAGCGAGATCAACAGGAAGCGCCCGTCCACGCCCTGGGCAAGCGGCTGCGCCGTGGCGCCGATCACGCCGCCGAGCCCGGCGAGTGCTGCGCCCAGCGCGAAGACGATGATGTTGATCTTCGGCACGTCGACGCCGCAGGCCGACAACATGTCGCGATCGTCGACGCCCGCGCGGATCATCAAGCCGACTTTGGTGCGGTTCAAAAGCAGCCACAGCCCTATGCCGACGACGACGGCGACGCCGATCTGGAACAAGCGGAATGTCGGATAGCGGCCGATACCGGGCAATTCGGAAGCGCCGAAAATCGCGTCGGGCGCGAAGAACTGGCGCGGATTGCCGCCGTAATAAGCCAGGATCTGATCGGCGATGATGATCGACAGGCCGATCGTCACCAGCGCTTGTCGCAATTCCTGGCCTTGCATCCAGCCGAGCACCACGCGCTGCATCGCCACGCCGACGATCGCCGCGGCGGCCATGCCCATGGCGACCCCGACATACCACGCGTACCACGCATCGGCGTCGTAAAGCGGCTCCCACAGCGCGTAACCGACATAGGCGCCGACCATATAGAGCGAGCCATGCGCCATGTTGACCGTGCGCATCAGGCCGAAGATCAACGAGAAGCCGCTCGCGACGATGAAATACAGCGCCGCCAGAGTCAGGCCGTTCAATATGATCGTCAGGGCGAGTTGCGACGTCACGGGCGCGAACGATTCCTCTCCACCGTCGCGTCCGAATTCCGGTACATGCCGGGAATCATCACGCGGCGGCGACCGCGACTATTGAACGGGGCGGCATGCCATGCCACGTTGCGCGGAAGGGTTGTTGGGTAATTTCGGGTAATCGGCAAGTAAACAGTTGATATGAAAAAGGAAGAATTTCGGCTGACGACAACCTTTCCGGGACCGGGTGAAACACCGGCGACCGGCTGGGTTGTTTGCCCCGCGATGGCGAAACTGCCGGCGGCGCAAGCGGAAATCCTTGTTCATTTGCCGGTGTGCGATGCGAACGGCGCCGCCCTCGCCGCACTCGACGGCATAGCGAAGCCGAACAAGAACACGCATCTCGCGTTGTTCGCGGGCGATCCTTTTTTACATCTGCCGACCGTGTTTCGCGCGGCCAAGCGGGCGGGTGTCGAAGCGCTCGCGACGTTTCCGTCGGCGCAACTCTTCGACGGCGAAACCGCGCGCGCCATCGCGACCGCCGGCTACGGCCTGAGCGCCGATCTCGCATTCGTGCGCGCGGCGAAGGCGGCGGGCTTCGCCACACTCGCCCTCGCGACCGATCTTGCCGCGGCCAAAGCGCTGCTGGCCGACGGCGCAACGCGCGTCGCCTTGCATCCCGGCCCTGCCACGCCGGACAAGCGCGCGAATAAAACAGCGGCGGCGGCGATCGACGCGGCATGCGCGGCGCTGAAGGGCGCCCCCGTTCTGGTCCATCGCGCCGCCGGCTATGACACCGCGCTCGACGCGGCGTGTGCGAAGGCGCGCGGCGTGGTGCTCCCCCTCGGAACTTAGCCGTCGATGCCGTAACGGCGCATCTTGTTGTAGAGCGTCTTGCGCGACAGGCCGAGATAGGCCGCCGCCGCCCCGCGCCGGAAGCGATGGCGGCGCAATCCTTCGACGATCCAGCCGCGCTCGTCTTCCGGATCCGCCGGTGCGGGTGCGGCAGCGCCCGCGATCGCGTCTTCGATCGCCGCGGCCGAGATACTTCCACCGCGCGTGCGAAGCGCGCAACGTTCCAGCACCGCGCGCAATTCGCGTTGATTGCCGGGCCAGGCGTGGCGCAGCAAAGCGCGATAGGCTTCGGCGTCGAGCGTGGGCGCTTGCCCCGGCAGTGAGGCCAGAACATGGCGCGCGATCAGCGGCACGTCGTCCAATCGATCCCGCAACGACGGCACATCGACGCGCGCGGGCAGGAAACGCGCGAGAAGATCCTCGCGCAACGCGCCTTCCGCCGCCAGCCGCAGCGGATCGGACGACGTCATGCCGATCAGCCGCGCGAGCCCGCGCACCGGCGCCCCGCCGCCGCGTTCGAAATTGCCGCTTTCGAGCCACGCGGCGATACGCAATTGCAGATCCGCCCGCAAGCGTTCGAAACGTTCGACGATCACCGTCGTATCGGCGGCTTCGATCGCGGCGATGCGACGCTTCTGCCCCTCGCTCGCCTCGCGCCCGAATAGTTTCAACTCGGTTTCGGCCGCATCGGCCCCGCCATCGACGACGATCACCGGTCCGCGCCGTCGCGGTCCCGCCGCGTGGATCGCGCGCGCGGCCAGCGACTTGCCCGACCCCGCTTCGCCGACGATCAGCACCGGCAGATCGTTCGCCGCGACGCGCCCGATCGTCGCCATCAATTCGCGGAACGCCGCCGATTGCCCGACCAACCCGCCGAAGCCCGGCGTGCGCGCCCCACCCGCTTTGTCGGCCAAGGCGCGCTGGCCGACGACCGCCGCCGTCTTGAAAGCCGACGTCGATTGCATCACCGCGAGTTCGAACGGCAAGCGATCGAGCGTCGAACCGCCGACATAGCCGTCGGCGCCGGCTTGCGCGCAGACTTGGTACATCTGCTCGGGCGTCACGATCGGCCCGCCTTCGATGACGCAGATCGTGCCGGGTGCCGCACGCCGGATGCGCCGCACGAGCTGACGCGCGCGCTCGGTCGCTTCGTCGAGTCCGACCCATTCGTCGAATCCCGCCGGACCGCCGGCGTTCCAGCCGAAATTGACGCAGACGATATCGGCCCCGATTTCGATCAGCGCATCGACCTCGTCGCGCGTCTTGGCATAACCGAACGCCGCCAAGCCTTCGCGTTTGGCCGCCTTCAGCAGCGCCACTTCGCGGGCATAGCCGAGCCCCGCCGCCTCCAGCGCCGCGCGAAACCGGCCGCTGATATGCGTGACGGTCGGAAAATTGGCCACACCCGCGAAGCCTTCGTCGGCCAGATCGCGCACGAAGGCGCCGATATCGAGCTGCGGATCGAAGGCGCAAGCGCCGAAAAAAACCGGGATCGCGACGCGGCGCAGAATCTCCGCGCGCGCGAAATCGAGCGTGTAGGCGTTGGAATCGGCGAGCGGCAGCATCGAAGCGAGCGACGTGGCGCCGCGCACCCGCAACCGACCTGCATTCAGCGCCAGCAGGAAATCCGCACCGCCGCGTTCGGCCGCGGTCGCGGCACGGCCCACGCCGATCGCCGCGCCGACCAGCAAGCCGCCGTCACGCTTGCGCGGACTGCGCCACGGCCGGCGCTGCGAAGGGTACGTCGCGGGGCGTTCGTCGAACATGGCGCATCGTCGCGCGGAACGATGCGGCCGCGCAAGTGACCGGCCGTGCCGAGGCGCGTTTACAACCGCGCGGCGACGATGGCGCGCAATTTGGCGAGATCGGCCGAGAACAGGCGAATGCCTTCCGACAGTTTCTCGGTCGCCATCGCGTCGTCGTTGAGGCGACGGCGGAATTCCGCCTCGCTCATTTTCGGCGCGGCGGCTTCCGTCGGCATGGCGGGGGCGGTCAGCTTGCGTGGCAGATCGCCTTCCTGCGCGGCCAATTGGTCGAGCAGCGCGGGGCTGATCGTCAGACGATCGCAGCCGGCCAAAGCTTCGATCTCGCCCGTGTTGCGGAACGAAGCGCCCATCACGACGGTCGCGAAGCCGCGCGCCTTGTAATAGGCGTAGATGTTCCGCACCGAGACGACGCCGGGATCGGTTTCCGCGTCGAACGGGCCCTTGCCCGCCTTGACGTGCCAATCGAGGATGCGCCCGACGAAGGGCGAGATCAGGAACGCGCCCGCTTCGGCGCAAACGATCGCCTGGGCGAGGCTGAAGACGAGCGTCAGATTGCAGTCGATGCCTTCGCGCTGAAGCACTTCGGCGGCGCGCACCCCTTCCCAGGTCGCGGCGAGCTTGATCAGGATGCGCTCGCGGCCGATCCCGCGCGCCTGATAGCCCGCAATCACTTCGCGCGCCTTTTCGACCGACGCCTTCGCATCGAACGATAAATCCGCATCGACCTCGGTCGACACGCGGCCCGGCACGATCTTGGCGAGCTCGGCGCCGAAATCGACGGCGAGGCGGTCGCACACGGCATGGATCGCCGCATCGCGCGGCAAGGACGATTTCTTGCCCCACGCGATCGCCGCATCGACGATCGCCGACGCCGCCGGATTCTCGACCGCCTTTAGGATCAACGACGGATTGGTCGTGCAATCGACCGGCTTCAGGCGGCGCACCGCGTCGATATCGCCGGTATCGGCGACCACGGTCGACATTTCGCGCAGCTGATCGAGCTTGGATTTTTTGGCTGTCGTCATCGTCTCTCTCTTCCGGAATCGCGCCTTAGCGTCGGAGTCCCATAGCACGTCCGGCCCCGGGTTTCGACCGGGGCCGTCGGAGGCTAAAAGATGTCGAAATCCACGCCTTCGTCGGCCTGGAGGACATGCGCGTCGTAAAGCTTGTCGTAGCCGCGCCGTTCGATTTTCGCCGGTGCGGGCAGCGCCTTGCGCCGCTTTTCGAGCTCGGCTTCGTCGACCAATAGATCGAGTTTGCGCTGAGCGACGCTGAGCTTGATCCGGTCGCCGTTCTTGACCAGCGCCAGCGGTCCGCCCACGGCGGCCTCCGGCGCCACATGCAGCACGATGGCGCCATAGGCCGTGCCCGACATACGCGCATCGGAGATGCGCACCATGTCTTTGACCCCCGCTTTGGCGAGCTTGCGCGGGATCGGCAGATACCCCGCCTCCGGCATCGCGGCCGCACTGCGCGGCCCCGCATTCTGCAACACCAGAATATCGTCGGCGGTGACGTCGAGATCGGGATCGTCAATGCGCTTCGAGAGGTCTTCGAGCGACGAGAACACGACCGCCCGCCCCTCATGCTCCAGCAGCTTCTTGTCGGCCGCCGCGCGCTTCACGATGGCACCACGCGGGGCGAGCGAGCCGAACACCGCGACCAAGCCGCCATCGGGATCGACCGGCTCGGCGCGCGGACGCACGATCGTGCGGTTCACCTGATCGGCCAGGGGTGCATCGATCAACTCGCGCAGCGACTTACCCGACACGGTCGGCACGTCGAGATGCAGCAGGTCGCGGATCTCCTTCAGCACGGCCGGCACGCCGCCGCCCGCGTGGAAATCCTCCATATAATTGTCGCCGACGGGTTTGAGGTTCACCAGCACCGGCGTTTCGTCGGAGAGTTGGTTCAATCGGTTGAGATCGACCTTCACGCCCGCGCGGCGCGCGATCGCCGTGAGGTGAATCACCGCGTTGGTCGAGCCGGAGATCGCCAGCAGCACGCGCCAGGCGTTCTCGATCGATTTTTCGGTCACGATATCGCGCGGACGCAGCGTATTCGTACCGATCAACTCGACCGCGCGCTTGCCGCTTTCTTCCGCGTTGCGCAGGCGATCGGCATGCACCGCCGGGATCGCCGCCGAGTTCGGCAGCGACATGCCCAGCGTTTCGGAAATGCAGGCCATCGTCGAGGCCGTCCCCATCACGGCGCAAGTCCCCGCCGTGGTGGCGAGGCGGCCTTCGACGGTCTCGATCTCCGCCGCATCGACGTCGCCCGCGCGATAACGCGCCCAGAAGCGGCGGCAATCGGTGCAAGCGCCCAGACGCTCGCCTTTATGGCGGCCGGTCGACATCGGCCCCGCGACGACCTGCACGGCCGGCACGTTCGCCGACAGCGCCGCCATCAGCTGTGCCGGCACGGTCTTGTCGCAGCCGCCCAACAAAACGACCGCATCGATCGGCTGGGCGCGGATCATCTCCTCCGTGTCCATCGCCATCAGATTGCGGAATTTGAGGCTGGTCGGATTGAGGAACACCTCGCCCAGCGACGTGGTCGGAAACTCGACCGGCAATCCGCCCGCCATCAGCACGCCGCGCTTCGTCGCCTCGACCAATTCCGGAAAATGGCGATGGCAGTTGTTGAAGCCGCTATAGGTGTTGGCGATGCCCACGATCGGGCGCGCCAGCGCTTCGCTGGAATAGCCCATCGAGCGCGCGAAGGATCGGCGCAGATACGCCGCGAATTCCGGGTCGCCGTAATTGGTGAGGCCGCCCGCGATGCCGTGCTTCGTGTTCTTCGTCATATCCCTTTCTTAACACCAAAAGCGTTTTGCGTGCACGATGCGAACGCGCTTGCCTTGCGCCAAAGCGGGTCACAATCTGCGGTGCGCAATCCCACATCAGGACGGTATCTCGATGACCAGCACCTACAATGCCGACGAACTGATCGCGTTCGCGGCCGGCGTCGCAATCAAATCGGGGCTCGATGCCGACAAGGCGAAGACCGTCGCGGAGATCCTCGTCGACGGCGATTTGATGGGACACACGACCCATGGACTGCAATTGCTCGCTCCTTATCTGGCCGCCGCGAAATCCGGAAAGATGAAGGTAACGGGCGCGCCGACGGTTATCGCCGATCGCGGATCGGCCCTTACGTGGGATGGACATTTCCTGCCCGGCCCTTGGCTGGTCGTGCAAGCGATGGAGACCGCCTTCGCACGGATCACGACGCATCCGGTCGTCAGCGTGGCGATCCGCCGTGCGCATCATATCGGCTGCCTCGCCGCTTATCTGACGCGCGCGACCGATCGCGGGCTGGTGATGCTGCTGACCTGTTCCGACCCGTCGGTCGCGTCGGTCGCCCCGCATGGCGCGGTCGCCCCGCGCTATACGCCCAATCCTTTCGCGGCGGGATTCCCGACCGGCGGCGATCCGGTACTGATCGATATCAGCGCCTCGACCACGACCAACGGCCTGACCGGCCGCATGCACCGCACCGATCCCGCCGCGCGCCTGCCCGGCCCTTGGCTGGTCGGGCCCGATGGCGAAAGCAGCGACGATCCCGCCGTGCTTTTCGGCAAACCGCCGGGGGCCATCCTGCCGCTCGGCGGGCTCGATCTCGGCCATAAAGGTTTCGCGCTGGGCCTGATCGTCGAAGCGCTGACCTCCGCACTCGCCGGCTATGGCCGCGCCGACGGCGAGACCAATTGGGGCGCTTCGGTTTTCCTTCAGATCATCGATCCCAATGCGTTCGGCGGCGGCGACGCGTTCAAGCGCGAGCTTGGCTGGTTCGTCGATTCATGCCGGACGGCACCGGTGGCGCCGGGCAATCCGCCCGTCCGCATTCCCGGCGAACGCGCCCTCGCCTTGCGCAAACGTCAACGCGAAGACGGCGTCGCCTTGCATCCGGAAATCATGCCCGCGCTGGCCAAACTCGCCGCCGAGACCGGCGTCGAATTGCCCAAACTGCGCGGCGGCTAAACGAACGACGTCATCGCGGCGTTAGCGCTGCGCCGCGATGACCGAGGCGCCTTCCTCGGATGTGCCGGCGACGGCGCGGAACGACGCGAACAATTCCCGCCCCCAGCCATCGGCGTCGCGCGCAGGGTCGAGGATCGCCGGCTCGCGCGCCGAAATGTCGGCCAACACCTCGAGCGTGCCCGCTTCGGCGTCGATGCGGATCATGTCGCCATCGCGCAAACGCGCGATCGGCCCGCCCGCCGCCCCTTCGGGCGAGAGATGGATCGCGGCGAGGACCTTGCCCGAAGCGCCCGACATGCGCCCATCGGTTACCAGCGCCACGCGCTGCCCGCGATCCTGCAACACGCCCAAAGGCGGGATCAGCTTGTGGAGTTCCGGCATGCCGTTGGCGCGCGGGCCTTGGAAGCGCACGACCGCGACGAAATCGCCGGTCAACGCGCCCTCCCCGAACGCCGCCAGCAGCTCCGCCTGATCGGCGAACACTTTCGCGGGCGCTTCGATACGCCGGCGATCCGCCGCGACGGCGGATATCTTCGTCACCGCGCGGCCGAGATTGCCGGCGAGAATGCGAATACCGCCTTGCGCGTCGAACGGTTCGCCGATCGCGCGCAGCACGTTGCGGTCGGCGCTGTCGCGTGGCGGCTCGCGCCACGCCAAGCTTCCGTTATCGAGCCAGGGTTCGCGCGCGTAAGCGCCAAGCCCCTCGCCCATCGCCGTCGTCACATCGGCGAACAGCAAACCGCCGTCGATCAGTTCGCGCATCAGGAAAGCCGTACCGCCCGCCGCCGCGAAATGGTTCACGTCGGCGTTGCCGTTGGGATAGATGCGCGCCAGCAGCGGCACGACGCTCGACAACGCGTCGAAATCGTCCCAATTGAGTTCGATCCCCGCCATACGCGCCATCGCGATCAGATGGATCGTGTGGTTGGTCGACCCGCCGGTCGCCAGCAGCGCCACGATCGCGTTGACCCAGGTGCGCTCGTCGAGCATTTCGCCGGTACCCTTGGCTTTGGTACGCGCCAGTTCCACCGCACGACGCGCCGCGGCGTCGGTAAAGGCCGCGCGCAAGGGCGTGTCCGGATTGGCGAAGGCCGCACCCGCGATATGCAAGCCCATCGCCTCCATCAGCAACTGATTGGAATTCGCCGTGCCGTAGAACGTGCACGTCCCCGGCCCGTGATAGGCCGCACTTTCCGCCGCCAGCAGCGCCGCGCGATCGACTTTGCCTTCGGCGTGGAGCTGACGGATCTTGCTCTTTTCCGAATTGCCCAGGCCCGATGTCATCGGTCCGGCGGGCACGAAGATCGCGGGCAGATGGCCGTAGGACAACGCCCCCATCACCAAGCCGGGCACGATCTTGTCGCAAACGCCCAGGCACAGCACGGCGTCGAAAATATCGTGCGACAACGCGATCGCCGTCGACATGGCGATCGTGTCGCGGCTGAACAGCGACATCTCCATGCCCTTGCGGCCTTGGGTAACGCCGTCGCACATCGCGGGCACGCCGCCCGCGACCTGCGCCACGCCGCCCGCCGCGCGCACCGCCTTCTTTATCGCCTGCGGATAGGTCTCGAACGGCTGATGCGCCGAGAGCATATCGTTATAGGCCGTGACGATCGCGACGTTGGGCGCATCGCCGGCGACCAGCGCCGCCTTGTCGTCGGCCGGGCACGCGGCCACACCATGCGCCAGATTGGCGCAACCGATCTTCCCGCGCCCCGTACCGGCGTCGCGCATGCGCGAAAGCCGCGCCAGATAGGCGGCGCGCGATTTGGCGCTACGGGAAGCGATCGCGGCGGCGGTCGATTCGAGCACGGAATGGAGCTTCATCGTCGTTCCTCATGCCATAAGCGGCCGTCGCGGCCGGTCAAAGCCGTCGCCGCCACCGCCAATACCGATTCTCGGCAACATAGCGCTTCTGCGCTTCGCTGGCACGTTCGCGTATACGCGTAAGGGCTTGATCGCGCCCTCAGTCGAAGAAGTCGGAATCCCCTTCCGTCAGATACTTCTTCGCCTTCGCGGGAATGAGGTTCACACCGAGCCCGGGCCGGTCATAGACGTCGATCAAGCCGTTCTTGACCGGCATCCGGTCGAAGCCTTCAGTGATGTCGTACCAGAACGGCTCGAAACGCGCGGGATACTCGAACGCGATCAGATTGTCCGGCAGCGTCGCGCAAACTTGGATCAGCGACGCCAAGCCGAAAATGCCATTCGCCGTGCCGTGCGGCGCGATCGAGATGCCGTACAGGTCGGCGTATTCGGCGATCCATTTGAGTTCGGCGATTCCGCCGACATCGCACGGGTCCGGCCCGATCACGTCGACCGCATGGCCGTCGATCAGCGTCTTGAAGTTCTGGCGCAGATAGATTTGCTCGCCGGTGTGGATCGGCGTGGTCGTGTGCGGCGTCACCTCGCGATAGACGTCCGCGTTCACATACGGAACGTAATCGCCGGTGATCATATCCTCGATCCACAGCAGATGCAGATCCTCGACCGCCTTGGCGAAACGCAGCGCATCCTGCTTGAGATAACCGGGGCCGGCATCGACGGCGAGGCCGATGCCCTTGCCCAGCGTTTCCTTCGCCGCGCGCACGCAAGCGACGAGATGATCGAAGCCCTGCTCGCTCAGCAGTCCCTTATGCGGATAAGGGAACGGCGCATCGCGCTGGACCGCGCCGTAATGGAAATCGGGGAAGTCGGCGACCATCGAAGAATGGAACGACGTCGGCAGCTTGAACATCGTGAAGCCGCCTTCGAGCGACATCCCGTATTCCGCCCATTTGCGATAATCGTCGGGCGTGTGCCCGACCTTCGCCTCGTGCTGATAGAGCGTGCGATAGGTCCGTACCTGATCGCGCACCTTGCCGCCGAGCAAGCGATAGATCGGCAAATTGGCGGCCTTCCCCGCGATATCCCACAGCGCGATCTCGATGGCGCTGACGGCGGCACCGAACGGTTTGAACCCGCCGCGCACGCGGATGCGCTTCATGATCCGCTCGACATTCACGGGGTCCTGGCCGACCAGCCAGGATTTCAGCTGCAGTACGATCGGCTGCATATAAGGCTTGGGCGTTTCGATCTGGCTCCAGCCCGTGATCCCCTCATCCGTCGTGATGCGGATAACCGGGCTGTTCGCGATAACCGCGCATTTGATATCCGTGATCTTCACCGTGTCCTCCGAATTCGTTTATCGACCGCGCTCAATCGAAGAACGCGCTGTCTTCCGCCGCCAAATAGCGTTTCGCCCGCTCGGGCACGAGTTCGACGCCCATGCCCGGCCGGTCCCACACCTCGATCATGCCATTGCGGATGATCGGATTGGGCAAGCCGTCCACGATGTCGTACCACCATTCGGGATCGCCGACCGGGCATTCGAAGGCGATGAAATTATGCGGCAGCGTCGCGCCGACTTGCACGAGAGCCGCAAGTCCCAGCAGACCGTTGCCCGTGCCATGCGGCGCCATCAGAATGCCGTGCAGATCGGCGTATTCCGCGATCCATTTAAGTTCGGCGATGCCGCCCACGTCGCACGGATCCGGGCCGACGACGCGCACGGCCTGCCGCTCGATCAAATCTTTGAAGTTCTGGCGCAGATAGATTTGCTCGCCGGTATGGATCGGCGTCGATGTCGATTGCGTCAAGTCGCGATAGACGTCGGCGTTGACGAACGGCACGTAATCGCCGGTCAGCATATCCTCGAGCCACATCAAATGATGCTTCTCGACCGCGCGGGCGAAGCGGATCGCGTCGGGCAGCATCCAGCCGGGCCCGCAATCGAGCGCGAGCCCGACCTTGTCGCCCAGCGCTTCCTTCATCGCCGCAACGCAATCGAGCGTATAGGCCATACCGCGTTCGGTCAGCATTCCGCGATCGAGCCAGCCATGCAGCGAGCTCTTCTCGACCTCGCCGTAGAAATAGCCCGGCTCGTTCTTCATCGGGCTGTGGAACGAAATGCCCTGTTTGACGATCGTGAAGCCTTCGGGCAGCGCCATCATGCGCTTCATTTCGTCGGCGAAATCTTCGGGTCGATGGCGCGCCAACGGCTTGCGATAGGCGCCGTTATAGACGCGCACGCGATCGCGCACCTTTCCGCCCAACAGCTTGTAGACGGGCACGCCGGCCGCCTTCCCCGCGACATCCCACAGCGCCATTTCGATCGCGCTGATCGCCGCACCATAGGGTTTGAACGCGCCGCGCTGGCGGATGCGCAGCATCGTGCGCTCGACATCCGTCGGATCGGCGCCGAGCAACGGCTCGCGAAACTGCAAAACGAACGGCTTGAGGTAAGGCTTGTACTTCTCGACCTGGCCGAAGCCGCTGATGCCCTGGTCGGTGACGATCCGCACGATCGGGCTTCCGCCGATCACGGCGCATTTCAAATCGACGATCTTCATGTTCGATGCCTTTTCCGTCCGCTTACTCGACGACGTTCGCCGCCAGATATTCGCGATTCATTTCGATGCCGAGCCCCGGCGTCTTGTTCAGTTTGAGGCTGCCGTTCGAATTGTCGAGCGGCTTGTCGATGAGCGGATCGTATTTCGACAGATTCCACTCCGACGTCTCGAGCTTGTAGAAATTCGGCACCGTCATCATCACTTGCGCGCCGGCGACGACATTGATCGGGCCTGCCGCGTCGTGCGGCGACACGGGAATGTAGAACGCCTCGCACAGCGTCGAGATTTTCTTGAGCTCGCTGATCCCGCCGGTCCACGTGACGTCGGGCATGATGTAGTCGGCCAGACGGTTCTCCAGGATCGGCACGAAATCCCATTTCGTGTGCCCGCGCTCGCCCCACGAGATCGGCACATTGACCTTCTCGCGCACTTGCATCAGCGCATCGACGCTTTCGGGCGGACACGGTTCCTCGAACCAGTCGATCTGCCCCGCTTCCTCCAGCGAATTGCACAAGCGGATCGCCGTGGGCACGTCGAAGCGGCCATGCGCGTCGATCAGGATTTCGACGTCCGGCCCCGCGGTTTCGCGGATCAACGCGGTCAGCTCGGCCGCTTTGCGCTGATCCTTGCGCGTCATGCTGCCGTCGAGATAGCCCTCACGCTGCTCGCGCGCGCGGCCATCCACATACGGCCCCTGTTGCGGGAACGGATCGAATTTGAGCGCGGTGTGGCCCGACTTCACGATGTCGCGGATCTCGGCAATCACGTTTTCCTTGCTGGTGAATTTCCGCTGATCGGGATGTGTATAAAGTGCGATCTCGTCGCGCACGGGGCCGCCCAGCAATTCGTAGATCGGCTTGCCGAGAACTTTGCCGCGAATGTCCCATAGCGCGATATCGATCGCGCTGACGCATTCGACCGCCGCCCCGCGGCTGCCCATATAGGTGAAGCTGCGGAAAAGTTTGTGCCAGAGGCGTTCGATATGCGCGGGATCTTCGCCGACCATCATGTCGCTGATCCGCCGCAGCATCGCCGTGAGCGCGCGGTTCGCGATTTTCGTCGTCGTGGTGATCTCGCCCCAGCCTGTGACGCCTTCATCCGTACGGATTTCGACGAACAAAAACTCGCCCCAGTAGGACGCCGCCGACTTGATAAGCCATGGCTCGATTTTGGTGATCTTCATTTTTTGTCGCTCTTGTTCGAGGATCAAAAACGGCCAGCGAGACATCTCCCCTGCCCAGTCGGCCGCGGCGAATGCGTCGATCTTTTCAAAGCCACCCGACAGATTTGCCGTGCGATGGCGCGGCATTTCCCCTCAAACCCCTCAAAATCCGACGGGCGCATATCATTTTTTCTGGATATACATTAATACGAAATTGACTCGCAATATGACTTCTGCAACCGTGACGCAAACGGGGCACGAATACAGATGCTCCGAAGCCATGAAAGATAACAAACAACGCCAACGTCTCGTGGGCGGTGGCGAAACAGGAGGAAACGGAAGCATGTCGCAGGTTCACCTCGGCCGCGCCATTCGGCGTGGCGTTTCGATGGCTTCAATCGCGGCGGCACTCGCCGTTTGGGGCCCCGCATCGGCGCAAGCGCCCATCGACCTCAGCAAATGGTCGCCCGAGTATGTGCGCTCGATCGCCGGCACCCAGGATTACGACACGGCCGCCGATTGCGCCAAAGTCACGCCGCGCGATTATCGCGGGCGCGTCACGTTCTGGTATCAGGGCGCATTCGAAGGCGATCCGGATCTTCTGCGCCAGTACTATCGGGACTTCTTCGCGGAGTTCCGGAAGACCTATCCGAACATCCAGCTCGTCGATCAGGCGCTGACCTATAACGACCTGCTGGATAAATTCCGCACGGCGCTGCTCGGCTCCGCCGGCCCGATGGTCGTGCGCCTGCAAATCCTGGGCGGCGTCGAGTTCGCCTCGAAGGGATATCTTCAGGAACTGAAGCCCGAGGATATCGGTCTCAAGACCCAAGATTTCTGGCCCGGCGCCATGAAGTCGAACATGTGGAAGGGCAAGACCTACGGCATCCCGACCAACAACGAGACGATGGCATTGATTTGGAATGCCGATCTCTTCAAGCGCGCCGGGCTCGACCCGGACAAGCCGCCGGAAACCTGGGACGACGTCGTCCGTTATTCGAAGGAGATCAAGGAGAAGACCGGCGCGGCCGGCTATGGCCTGGTCGCCCGCAAAAACGCCGGCAACACGCCCTATCGATTTATGCCGCAGCTTTGGGCCTATGGCGGCGGCGTGTTCGACGAATCCGCCGCGAACCCGAACTATTCGCAGATTCAGATCAATACGGCGGCGAGCAAGCGCGCCTTGCAGGCCTCGTACGATATGTTCGTGCGCGACAAGTCGGTGCCGGTCTCGGCGTTGACCAACCAGCAAGCCGACAACCAGCCGCTGTTCCTGGCCGGCCAGCTTGCGATGATGATCTCGCATCCGTCCGACTACGACGTGATGCACGATCTGCGCAAGAAGGCGACCGGCAGCGACGCCCAGACGGCGCAGGCGGTCATCGACAACATGCGCTACGGCCTGATCCCGAAGGGGCCGGACGGCAAGCGCGCCGTCGTGTTCGGCGGGTCGAACATGCACATCCTGAAGCCCGAATACGTCGACGGCGGCAAGGTCGATCAGCCGGCCGCGAAGGCGCTCGTCTGCTTCTGGACGAGCCCCGAATGGTCGCTGAAGATGGCTTATGCCGGGTCGAACCCCGGCAATCTCAACGGCTTTAAGACCAAGTGG